>JABDND010000130.1 GCA_013001145.1 Croceitalea sp.
GAAAGGCAACTGTCCATTTTTAAAAAAGGGGTAATTTCTCAAGCAGATTTAGATCGTGCCCAAGTTACATTTGACCAAGCAAAGCAAGCGTATCGTGCGGCAAATAAGCGTTACGATATTGTGAATACGGGTACGACCAGCGGTTTTAGAAATGCAGCAAATACGATGATACGTTCTACTGTGAGTGGAATGGTTTTAGAAGTGCCAGTAGAAGTGGGCAATCAAGTTATTGAGAGCAATAATTTTAATGAGGGCACCACAATCGCCGCCATTGCCGATGTGGAAAAAATGATTTTTGAAGGAAAAGTTGATGAATCTGAAGTGGGTAAAATCAAAGAAAATCTTCCTTTGGAAATTACTGTGGGTGCCATAGAAAATCAAATATTTGATGCTGTCTTGGACTATATAGCACCTAAAGGAAAAGAAGAAAACGGGGCTATTCAGTTTGAAATAAAAGGAACACTCAATAAACAAGACACTACATTTATTAGGGCTGGGTTAAGTGCCAATGCATCAATAATTTTGGCGCGTGCCGATAGTGTTTTGGCCATAAAAGAGGCTTTGGTACAATTTGATGACGACTCTAAGAAACCCTTTGTTGAAGTTGAAAATGGTGATCAACAATTTGAACGTAAGGATATTGAACTTGGGGTAAGTGATGGCATTTTTGTTGAAATTAAGGCTGGTATTGATGAAGCCGATAAAATTAAAGTTTGGAATAAGGTTGAGGCCGAAGAGAATGGTAGGTAAACCTTTAACATAACTTTTAAACATTTCTTGTAACAAATTAACAACTTGTGAGTCCAATAACCAGATTTGTAAATTAGCAGCTAACAGAACCAATTATGATAGAAATTAAAGACCTTCATAAATCATATAAAATGGGAAGTAATTCCCTTCACGTTTTAAAGGGAATCAATTTTAAGGCAGAAGAAGGTGAACTTGTTGCCATAATGGGTTCTTCAGGCTCTGGCAAATCCACTTTGCTGAATATTTTAGGAATGCTTGATGAAGCAGATTCTGGCGAATATACCTTAGATGGTGTACCCATTAAAAATTTGACCGAAACCAAAGCTGCTCAATATCGCAATAAGTTTTTAGGCTTTGTTTTTCAATCGTTTAACTTGATCAATTACAAAAGTGCACTTGAAAATGTTGCGCTTCCTTTATATTATCAGCGAATTCCAAGAAAAGAGAGACAGGCAAAGGCATTGCAATATCTTGACCGCGTTGGTCTTAAAGAATGGGCAACACATTTGCCCAGTGAACTTTCAGGTGGTCAAAAACAGCGTGTGGCCATTGCACGGGCCATGGCGGCAGAACCCAAAGTATTGCTTGCCGATGAGCCAACCGGTGCCTTGGACAGTACTACATCATATGAAGTAATGGATTTGATCCAAAAAATCAATGATGAGGGCAATACCATTTTGGTAGTGACCCACGAAGAAGATATTGCACATATGTGCAAACGTATTATTCACCTAAAAGATGGTGTCATTGTAGAAGATACGAAAGTCAAACAAGTTAGAGCTGCCCAATATGTTAAGTAGAGATACCTGGCAAGAAATATTTGAAACGATACAAAAGAATAAGTTGAGAACTTTCTTGACCGGATTCACGGTTTCATTGGGTATTTTCATATTTGTCGTCCTTTTTGGAATGGGCAATGGACTTCAAAATACTTTCATGAAGTTTTTTGGTGATGATGCCACTAACGTCTTTTTTGTATTTCCGGGCAGAACCACCATACCTTACAAAGGTTACAAGGCAAATAGACAAATAGAATTTGTCAACCAAGATTTAAAGGACATTGAAGATAATTTTGCACCCCTGATGGAATATATTACTCCGAGAATTTCAAGAGGTGGTTTGGTTTCATATAAAGAAGAATCGGACAACTATACTACAAGAGGAGTAGGCCCGGCCCATCAATTTGCTGAGAAGACAATCATGATGAAAGGCCGATACATTAACCAATCAGATGTATTGTCAAAGACAAAATATGCTGTTATTGGCCGTTTGGTTGAGCAAGACTTGTTTGGTAGTGAAGACCCAATGGGTAAATTCATAGATATATCCGGCAGTGTGTTTAAAGTCATTGGTGTTTTCCAAGATGACGGGGGTGATAATGAAGAACGATTGATTTACATTCCATTTACGACAAGACAGCTCATTGAAAAAAACAACGATGAGATAGATCAAATCATACTGGCCTTTAAACCTGAGATTGGTTATGCGGGAGCGATGGCTTTTGAAGGTAAATTGGACAAATTTATGCGTAGCCAAAAAGTAATTAGCCCAGAAGATCCCAACGGACTTTTTATTCGTAATGTGGCGGATCAATTAAAACAAAACCAGCAATTTGCCGGTGTACTTCAGATCATCATATCAGGTATTGCTTTTGCGGTAATCATTTCGGGTATCATAGGTATTGGCAACATTATGCTGTTTGTGGTCAAAGAGCGTACCAAAGAACTGGGTATTCGCAAGGCATTGGGTGCCACACCGCGAAAAGTGACCAATTCCATTTTATTGGAATCGGTATTCATTACTACGATTTCAGGATTCTTCGGGATGATGGCAGGTATTGTGGTCTTGAATTCAATAGGGGGCAAGACATTGGAAGACGACTATTTTATCACCAATCCCTTTATCAATATTGGTACGGCCATTTTTGCCACAATCTTGTTGATCATATGCGGAACGGTTGCTGGTTATATTCCGGCTAGAAGAGCCGCAAAAATAAAACCCATTGTAGCACTTAGAGACGAATAACATGAGACAATTATTTGACGGCAATACATGGCAAGAGATTTTCCAATCGATAAGTAAGAACAAACTACGTACGTTCTTAACAATGATTGGGGTGTTTGTGGGCATCTACATCTACATTGGTCTGTCAGGAGCATCAAAAGGATTGGATAATGGCTTTGAACGGCAATTCGAATCGGTGGCAAAAAACAGCCTATTCGCATGGGCTCAGAGCACGAGTATGCCTTATGCGGGTTACAAAACCGGCCGACAAATACAGCTTAAACTAGGTGATGTCGATGTGTTATATAATCGTATTCCAGACATTGAGACCATAGCGCCAAGAAATGTCAGGGGTATTTTTGGTTCTTCACCGGGTTTGATTACAAGAGGCCTCAAATCTGGAAATTATTCTGTGTATGGAGATTTTCCCGCATTTACCAAGATTGCGACCAAAAAAATATACAAGGGCGGGCGTTTTATTAACGATGC
>JABDND010000154.1 GCA_013001145.1 Croceitalea sp.
TGGACGGGATATCTATACGAAGAATAGCCATTGAAGACAATGTGGCCGTTGCCGAATTAATACGCAAGGTATTACTTGAAATGGGAGTACCCAAGGTAGGTTCGGCCTATGCTGATAAAGGGCTTGACGATATGTACAAGGAGTATAAAACAGACAGGTCTGCCTACTATTTAGCTGAGCAAAATGGTCTTCTTATAGGCTGTGCTGGCATCGCCCCATTAAAAGCCGCAGATGATGCCACTTGTGAGCTTCAGAAAATGTATATTCTAGAAGAAGCCAGAGGCAAAGGTTTGGGCAAAAAATTGATAGCTAAATGCCTCAATCAAGCCACCTACTTGGGATTTAAATATTGTTACTTGGAAACCATGCCCCATATGCAAGCTGCTCAAAAACTGTATACCAATTTTGGCTTCAAGTATTTGGAGAGTCCCAAGGGTGATACAGGCCACCATGCTTGTCAGGTATATATGCTCAAAGAACTTTAAAATGCAGTTATCGTCAATAAAAAACATATTTCATAAAGAACTGAAGCCTTTGTATGGTAAAGAAGAAATAAACGGTTTTTTTGGATGGCTTATTGAATTTTATCTTGGGTTGCCGCCCTTTGCGTTGGTTTTAGACCCATATTTGACCTTATCCAAATCAGAAGAAAAACCTTTTTTTACAGCTTTAGCAGGATTAAAATTGGAAAAACCCATTCAATATATTTTAGGAGAAGCCCATTTTATGGATATGGAAATAAAGGTTAATGAAGCTGTATTAATTCCCAGACCAGAAACAGAAGAGTTGGTTAGATGGGTCATAGCAGAAGTTAAGGGCAGGGAGAAAGATGAAAAAATAAATGATGTACGGCATATTTTAGACATTGGCACTGGTAGTGGTTGCATCGCCATCGCGATTGCTAGATTTTGTGCAAATGTGCGTTTACAAGCATTGGATATATCGGAAAATGCCCTTTTGTTAGCCAAGGAAAACGCCCTGATACAATCGACCGACATTGATTTTATTAAGATGGATATTTTACAATGGAGAGAGATGGACACCACATTTGATATCATTGTTTCCAACCCCCCTTATGTACGTGACTTGGAGAAAGCCGAGATAAAAAACAATGTTTTGAAGCATGAACCTTGGCAGGCACTTTTTGTGCCCGATAATCAGCCACTATTGTATTATGATGCAATTATCAAATTTGCGAAAAGACATTTGGCCGAGGGAGGTAGCCTATTTTTTGAAATCAATCAATATTTGTCACAAGAGACCAAAGCGTTGCTGATTCAGAATAATTTTCATGAAATTGAACTTAAAAAAGATATTTTTGAAAATGAACGCATGATTAAAGCCAAATATTTAAAATGAAAAGTGTAGTTGTTTTCTGTGGTAGCAGTGAGGGCAATGATATCAACTTTGGCCAAGAGGCCTATGCACTGGGCAAATTTTTGGCCCTACAAGATATTCGATTGATCTATGGCGGTGCCAAAATAGGCGTAATGGGCCAAGTTGCAAAAGGTGTTTTGGACAATGCGGGTGAGGTAATAGGGGTCATACCTAAGTTTTTAATGAAGAAGGAAGTTTTTCACCCCAATCTTACACAATTGATTATCACTAAAGATATGCACGAACGCAAGCTTAAAATGCACGAATTATCAGACGGAATTATCATGCTGCCCGGAGGTTACGGAACCTTGGAAGAATTTTTTGAAATGTTGACCTGGGGCCAGTTGGGCCTTCATCAAAAACCTATGGGTATCTTAAACACCAATGGCTTCTATGACCATTTGGGGGTACTTTTAAAAAGTATGGTCACACAGGGTTTCGTTGCAAAATCGAATTATGATATGATTTTAAACGATGTCGATATAGCTCGGTTATTGAGCAAAATGAGCTCATACGACCCTTTGCCTGCTCCCCAATTGATCAATAAAGAACAGCTTTAATGCAGATAAAAGAACGTATTGAACGATTAAGGGAAGAACTTCGGGAACACAATCATAAATATTATGTTCTCGATAGTCCAACCATATCAGATTATGACTTTGATATGCTCTTAAAAGAGTTGCAAGCACTTGAAAAACAACATCCAGAATATGATGACCCCAGTTCACCGACTTTGAGGGTAGGCGGTGGAGTGACCAAAAATTTTGAGACTGTGGTTCATGAACACCGTATGTACTCTCTTGAAAACTCCTATTCCAAAGATGATTTATTGGATTGGGAAAAAAGAATTCAACGAATATTGGGCGATGTGCCCTTGCAGTATACTTGCGAATTAAAATATGACGGTGCCTCCATTAGCCTTACTTATGAAGAAGGCAAGTTGGTTAGGGCCGTTACTAGGGGTGACGGTGTTCAAGGTGATGATGTAACCACCAATATCAAGACCATTAAATCGGTTCCTTTACAACTAAAGGGGAACTATCCTGAAAAGTTTCATATAAGGGGAGAAATAATTCTTACCCTCGATGGTTTTGCCAAAATGAATCAAGAACGAATTGCCAATGGGGAAGAGCCGTATATGAACCCTCGAAACACAGCTTCAGGAAGCTTAAAGTTACAAGATAGTGGTCAAGTGGCCCAGAGACCACTGGAATGCCTGCTATATGGCATAATAGGCAAAGACCTAAATATTGCCGATCAGTTCGAAATGCTTGAAAAGGCCCGGGAATGGGGTTTTAAAGTACCTACCGTTGCGCGACTTTGCCAGTCCATGACAGATGTGCTTGAATTTATTGAAATATGGGACGTAAAAAGACATGAGCTTCCCTACGAGACCGACGGGGTGGTCATTAAGGTAAATAAATTAAGAAACCAAGAAGAACTCGGGTTTACGGCTAAATCGCCTCGCTGGGCAATGGCTTATAAATTTAAATCGGAACAGGTTTCCACTGTATTGAATGAAATAACATATCAGGTAGGCCGTACCGGAGCCATAACGCCAGTGGCCAATTTGGAGCCTGTACTTTTGGCAGGAACCGTGGTCAAACGGGCCTCTTTGCATAATGCCGACCAAATTGAGCGACTTGATATTCGAGAAGGTGATACCGTTTTTGTTGAAAAAGGAGGTGAGATCATTCCTAAAATCATAGCGGTAGATTTGACCAAAAGGCCAGCTAATTCCGTTCCTACCACCTATATTCAAGTATGTCCGGAATGTGGTACGGCACTTATTAGAAACGAAGGCGAAGCACAACATTTTTGCCCCAACGATACCGGCTGTCCTACACAGATTACAGGTCGCATTCAACATTTTATTTCCCGTAAGGCTATGGATATTGAAGGTCTTGGTGCCGAAACGGTGGAGCTGCTTTTTAAAGAAGGCCTAATTTCAAATTATGCCGATTTATATACTTTGACCAAAGAACAATTATTACCATTGGAGCGAATGGCGGAAAAATCGGCTGAAAACCTGGTCGATGGGGTGCAGGCCTCTTTACAAATACCTTTTGAGCGTGTTCTTTTTGCACTGGGCATACGGTATGTTGGTGAAACGGTTGCCAAAAAACTTGCCAAGGCCTACAAAAATATCGATGCGCTCAAAGTTGCAACTATTGAAGACCTCATTGCCGTGGATGAGATAGGAGAAAGAATTGCTGAGAGTGTCGTCCAATTTTTCAACAACGAAACTAATTTGGGCATTGTTGAAAGGTTGAAATCATACGGTGTGCAGTTTTCCCTTTCAGAAGAGCAGTTGGAAAATCAATCGGATAAATTTAAGGGGAAAACTTTTGTGGTTTCTGGGGTTTTTGAAACCTTAGGGCGTACTGAATTAAAAAAACTTATTGAAGACAATGGCGGAAAAGTTGCCTCATCCATCTCGTCAAGAACAACTTATGTGGTTGCTGGTGACAATATGGGTCCAAGTAAAAAGACCAAGGCCGAAAACTTGGGTATTCCTATTATTACAGAACAAGATTTTTTGACAATGCTCAATTCATGATTACCAATACCACAAGACGATTTTGGTTTCTACTGCTTTCCAGTTTTGCTTTTTTGGTGCGTTATCGCTACTTCAACAGATATTTTTGGATTCCCTTATTGATATTGGCCATTGGATTCATATGGCCGCAAGAGATGATTATTCCCGTTAAAGGCGCAACTACCAATGCCTGGGCCAAGGACTCCTTTTGGGCCTATCCCTGGGGTACTTCTGTGACCCACAAGGGCATTGATATTTTCGCGGAACGGGGTACTGCTGTCATTGCCGCAACCTCTGGCCTAGTTGTTTATACTTTTGAAGGCGGCAAAGGAGGAAAATCGGTTATGGTGCTAGGGCCTAAATGGCGATTTCACTATTATGCCCATTTAGATGAGGTCAACAGTTTTCCGCTGCAACCTGTAAGATATGGTACCGTTCTGGGAACGGTGGGTGACACTGGCAATGCCAAAGGCAAACCACCGCATTTGCATTATGCCATTACCACTCCTTTTCCTTATTTAAATCTTAGAGATGACAAGGCCGTTCAAGGTTGGAAAAAAATGTTTCACCTCAATCCTGATAAATGGCTGCGACCATAGGCTTCTCTAGGGCAGTTGTGAATTCTTATCAAATTCAGCCCATTTTTTTCGTTTCTTGAAAAAGAAATAATACCCAGCTCCCATAACCAAAAATACCGCTACCCCAACCAAATTGAAAAATATGGGAAGCACTTCGGTATCCTTAACAACGGTCTTGGGTATGCGCACCAGTGTTTCGGCTACCAAAGCACCATAAAGGCCCAATACGGACCAGTACATAAAATTATAATGCATCGAAATATAGCTTTTGGGCTTTTTGAGAATCATTGGTAGCATGCCACCTAAAAGGGTAAGCCCACGGATAAGTGCGAAAACATGAAAAATACCAAAACTTCCAAAAAGATTGTACAACATAAAAGATGTGCCAACCACTATGAGCATGGCGATAGTATAAAAGTAACCCATGCGTTTATGATTTTTAGTGCCTTTAGTTCCATAAAGCACCCAACTTCCAAAAAATAAGGCCAACATTGAAAAGGTAAAATGAACAATGCCTACCCCATCGGTAAAAAAGTGTTCTAAATTCATAGAAATAAAAATTTAAAACCTTAATTTATTGCTTTAACCACCTAATAATCAAGGTAGGTTCACCCAAATGTTGAATATGCTGGATGAAATGTAGAGAATGAGTTTTCCAAAAACATTTGTAGAATTTATGGGCACATTGACCTTGGAAAATCCGCCGCCTGGTTGGCCCTTGGAGCTGCAATCCTTATTGTGGGATGCAAACGCCAATTTGAAGGAATCCCACAAAATAGCACAGGAGCTGACCAATGAAATCGGGAATTGGATTCACGCCTATTTGCAC
>JABDND010000206.1 GCA_013001145.1 Croceitalea sp.
GAAGGACCGGGCATTGAAAATTATGCGCCCTTTCCTGCAGAGGCAGTAAGCCCATCGAGAGGTGCCAATATTGCAACGACGACAACTGTAGAGTTGGCTTGGAGCGGTAGTGATGTTGATGACGACATTGTCTCTTATGAAGTATTCTTTGGAACTGACGCCGCAACAACCAATTCGATAGGCGTAACAGCCGAGGAGGCCTTGCCGAATGTTGAAGTCACCTCAGGCATTATTTACTATTGGCTAGTGATTACCACAGATAGTGCAGGTAATACCTCTACCTCCGAGGTTTTTGAGTTTAGGGTAAATTAATTTTGCGTTTGGGTAGCTTATTTTCAAAATATAGATACCCAAATGAAGCAGGTACAGATGAAGCTGGCCGGGGCTGCCTTGCAGGCCCGGTCACTGCTGCATCCATTATTCTTCCTGATAATTTCACCAACAATATCCTAAACGATTCAAAACAACTTTCAGAAAACAAAAGAAATTTACTAAAGCCCCTTTTGGAAGATAATGCCATCTGTTACGGCGTATGTCATGTATTTGAAGCTGAGATTGATAAAATCAATATCCTCAATGCCTCAATTTTGGCCATGCACAGGGCCTTGGAATTAATGGAGCACACCCCTTCCTTTATTTTGGTAGACGGTAATCGTTTTAAACCTTATCATGACATACCGTACAAATGCATCATAAAAGGAGATGCGAAATATCTGAGCATTGCAGCTGCGTCTGTATTGGCAAAGACCCACCGTGACGCCTTTATGTTAAAACTGCATGAAGAATACCCCATGTACAATTGGGCCCAAAACAAAGGTTATCCCACCAAAGAACATAGAGCAGCTATAAGACAATATGGACTCACCAAATACCATCGAAAAAGCTTTCGCCAATTACCCGAACAATTACATCTTGATATATAAGAAAGACTGTAACTTTGTATGAAATATTGATAAATGAAATTCAGAATTGTTTTCCTTTTTGTACTGATTTTAGGCTGTACCGAACAAAAAACAAGCACCGATTCCCTTTTATCATTTTTACCAAATGATGCCGCACTCATTATAAAAATCAATGATTTAACCAACTTCAAGAGCGAATTTAAAAACAACGGTTTTTTCAACAAGATTCAAAAAACCGCTTTGTTTGGCGCCATCAAAAAAAAGACCTCAGCCTTAGCATACTTAGCTGGTCAAAGTAAAGGTATTCTTGGTTTTTACGAATTGGGAAAGGATAATTATGAATATTTGTTGATTGCAGATAATACCCCTGAATTATTGGCGACCAGCGAAACTACCGATAAACTGATTGAAACATTTACCTACCAGAACAATCCTATTACCAAATTCAATCTTGACGGCCACGAAGTATTTACTGCCCCTCTTAATGGTAAAATTGTTTTGGGCTCTTCACTCATTTTAGTGGAAAACGCACTTCGGGTGGGGCAAAATTCGAATGTGCCCCATGTATTGCAAAAAATATTTTCTACTGCCGATAAGTCAAAATCCTTGAATATTTTTTTGAACGTTAAAAGTTGTGGTCCTTTATTGGGCACCCAGTTGAAGATCGAATCCAACTTGGACATGACGGGTTTTGCCGACTGGGTGAGTATCGATTTTTTGGCCAATCAAAATGAAATAAGCTTATCGGGCATTACCATGGCCAATGATTCCGTTAAAAACTTTGTAAATCTATTTAAAGGAACATTGCCCATTGCCGAAAGAACATCCAATTTGGCACCAATCAACAGCAACGCACTTTTATCATTCACCTTTGATAACTATTCAAAATTTACCGATAACCAGAAAAAGTTTCTAGATAAAGCAATTAAGCCCGATACCCTCTTCAACACCATTGAAGAAGTGGGTATCATTTATTTAAATGGCAAAAAGGCTGTTATTCTCAACTCATATGGCGCAGACAATCTATTGGAAGGTCTTAAAAAAATTAGTAAGGCCACAAATGATTATCAGGGCAGTCCGGTCGCTATTCTAGAAAACAATGACCTAATCAATGAAGCATTTGAACCTTTGGTCACCAATTTTAATTCCAACTTTTATACGGTAATTGAGAATGCCTTTGTTTTTACCTCAGATCAAGAAACGCTGCAAAATATAGTGGCCAATTCTAAAAGTGGTGCCACTTTTAACAACACTGATGCGTACCGTACGGCAAAAGCCCAATTGGCCAACGAGGCTTCCATCCTTTTTGTATCAAACGACCAAGGAATTGAACAAGTTTTAGAAACAGATTTTACCGCTCAGCTCTTGCGCGATGTTAAGAATGCCAAGTTTGATAACTATGTCTTCGCGGGGCAATTGGTCGCCGACCAAAACTTTTATCACACTTCAAGCTTCGTTTCTGAAGTAAAAACAGAAATTTCAAACAATACCGTTGCACCTTTGTATACGGTAACACTTGATACAGATTTAGTGACAGACCCACAGTTCGTTAAAAACCACCGCACGGGCAAACAAGAAATCGTTGTTCAAGATCAGGACAATTATTTGCACCTGATTTCCACCGATGGTAAAGTTTTGTGGAAGAAACAATTGGATGGCAAAATACGGGGGAAGGTACATCAAGTTGATATTTACAAAAACGGTAAGCTCCAATTGGCCTTTTGTACCAATAATCAATTTTTGATTTTAGACCGCAATGGCAAAGAAGTACCCCCTTTCAATAAAAAATTTGAAGGTGGCAATTTGAATCCCCTGGCTGTTTTTGATTATGACAACAATAAAAATTATCGTTTTGTAATTACCCAAGGTCGAAAAATATTTATGTACAACGGCCAAGGCAAGGTGGTCAGCGCCTTTACCTATAAAGAGGCTCAAAGCGCCATAATTGCAGCACCACAACATTTTAGAGTAGCACAAAAAGATTACCTATTATTCAAATTGGAAAATGGTACTCTTAAAATTAGGCATCGTGCCGGACAAGACCGTATTAAAGTGGGCGCGAAAATTGATTTTTCAAATAATGACATTTATTTATACAAGAATAAATTCTCATTAACAGACAAATCTGGTGTACTGCATCAAATCGATACCAAAGGGAAATTGACCAAAACCAATTTTAATTTGAGTAAAGACCATGGCATGTTTGCAACCAGTAAAACTTTGGCTTTAATGGACGACACCGTTTTGAGCATTAAAGGCAAAAAAGTGACTTTAGAATTGGGAGTATATACGGCGCCAAAGATTTTTTATATCTACGATAAAATCTATGTTGCCGTGACCGACTTACAAAGTCAAAAGATTTATCTGTTTGACAGTCAAGCCAAACCCATTGCAAATTTTCCTGTGTTTGGCAATTCAATTATAGACCTGACCGACATGGATGGAGACAAAAAATTAGAACTGGTAGCAAAAGATCAAGAGAACTCCCTTATCGTGTACAAACTGAACTAATTCATTTTACACATTCTTCTTTACCAATTATACAATACATCTTCAATACCTTATAATTTTTGTATGCTTTATTGTTTTTTTTGGTACCTTAACTATCACCTAATCAAAACAGTAGAATATGAACACCTCCACTATTTTCAAAGGTGTATGTTGTATCGCCGCAGTTTGCTTTATTTCAAATACTGCACATGGGCAAATATTGAAAAAGCTTGGCAAAAGGGCTCAAAAAGCGGCAGAACGCACCGTAGAACGCAGGGTTGAAAAAGAGACCCAAGAGAAAACAGACGAAGTACTGGACTCTGTATTGGAACCTTGAAAAAAAGGCGAGCAAACACCGCCAACTACCGAACTACCCCCTGTTAGAGGCGGGCAAGACAATGGCAATGGCGGCAATTACCCCAACCAAGGCAATACTGGCTCTAATCAGAATACGGGGCCTAAAACAATTACAGTATATAGCAAATTTGACTACGTTCCCGGGGACAAAACCCTGTTCTATGATGACTTTTCAAGGGACTTCATAGGTGATTTTCCCTCAAAATGGAATACCAACGGAGGTGGTGAGGTTGTGACCATGAATGATTCGCCCGAAAAATGGTTGGAATTGATACCTGGTTATAATATTCGTTACATACCAGATGTTCCAAAATTGCCCGAAGAATATACTATAGAATTTGATTTGATAGCAGTGGGATTAACCAAAAAAACATCGTCAACGGCCATCTTACGTGTAGATTTAAGTGATGACGACAAGTTCAAAGATGGCGCCAATTTTGTTCATGCGTCAATTCCATTTTGTCAATATGCGGCCATCGGAATAACAATGTCCAATCACATCAACAACAAAAGAGAAATTTACAGTGTTGTACGTGCAGATTTAAGGGAAGAAGTTTTAGAAAGGCCACATATTTCCATTGCCGTTAATAAACAACGATTTCGATTATGGGTCAATGAAGAAAAACATATTGATATACCTAGAATTGTACCAGAAGGTGCTGTGTTGAATACTTTGAAGTTTCATATGAATAACTTTAAAGATGGGGAAGAACGTTTGTTCATAACCAACCTAAAGGTTGCAGAAGGCGGGTTAGATTTAAGAAGGCAGTTGATTTCAGAAGGCAAAGTATCTACCAACGGAATTCTATTTGATTCGGGTTCAGATAGAATCAAACCCCAATCCATGGGCATCATTCGTCAAATTTCACAAGTATTGCAGCAAGAAAGTATGATGAAGTTGAACATTATTGGCCACACAGATGCTGATGGCGATGCAGAATCAAATCTGCAGTTATCCAAAGATCGGGCAGAAGCTGTTAAAAAAGCCCTAGTCGAGATTTACGCGATAGATGCCTCACGTTTGACCGCCCAAGGCAAGGGTGAAGCTGAACCTGTTGGAGATAATGACAGCCCTGAAGGCAAAGCACAGAATAGAAGGGTTGAATTTGTAACCTTTAATTAAATATTTAAAAAATGAAAAAATCGATTATTACGGCGATTCTTTTTTTGTTCATCGCCTATCCTTTAAAAGCACAGAATTGCAGTAGGTTTTACCCCATGAACGAGGGAACCACGTTTCAAATCACGATGTATGACAAAAAGGATAAAGTATCCGGTGTAATGGACTATGTGATTAAAGAAGCCAGCGGAAATACCGCTACAATGTACTACGAAATGCAGGACGAGAAAGGCAAAATGTTGACCAGTTCAGAATATGATATTACATGTTCTGATGATGGGGTTACGATTGATTTCAGTTCGATGATGTCACCGGAAATAATGGGTCAATATGAAGATATGGAGGTAGAAATGAGCGGTACCGATCTTTTATACCCAAATAATCTTAGTACCGGGCAAACGCTACCAGATGCGGATGTATTAATGACCATAAAAATGCCTCCCATGAATATGAAAATGAATATGAATTTTTTCAATAGAAAGGTTGAAGGGAAAGAATCTGTGACTACGCCAGCCGGAACGTTCGATTGTTATGTGATCACCTATGACAGTGAGGCTAAAATGGGCATAAAGATGACCAGCAGAAATAAGTTATGGCTTTCGGAAGGCTATGGTA
>JABDND010000212.1 GCA_013001145.1 Croceitalea sp.
ACCTCCCGGCGTTGACAAAAAGGGATTCATACATTGGGATTATGACCCTGAAACACGACCACAAAATGTTCAGGGCGTATTGGCGTTGGCCGACCAAACCGATGAAAATATGGGAGGTTTTCAATGCGTACCATGGTTGTACCGCAATTATGACACTTGGAAGCTTACCCAGCCAGAAGATCGGGACCATTTTCAACCCACTCTTGACGGATTGGAAGATAAAATCGTGAAAGTGAAGATGGAAGCGGGAGATTTGTTAATATTCAACAGTACGGAACCCCATGGAATAAGACCAAATAAATCAAAAGACAAAGTACGGATTGCCCAATACATATCGATGATGCCAGCCGAGGAAGATAACGAAGAATTGCGCCAATGGCGCATCAACTCTTGGAAAAACCGAATTGCCCCCGAGGGTTATGCTTTTCCTGGAGACCCTAGAAACTGGGAGCAAAATAAATATGGCACAGCCAAATTATCAGACTTGGGTGAAAAACTGTTGGGCTTAAAAAACTGGTAATTATTTTCTTTTGATACCAAAGGTTTCCAATTTGATATCATCCAGGCCTTTATCATCAAAAGGATATTCCAAATGGTCTTGTATATTATAGAGAGAGATGAGAATGAACTCTGTGAGCAAGACCACCATATAGGTAATAAATTCACTGTGATTTGGCCCAACGTTATTAATGATTGTTGGCGCATAAATAAGGGGAAAGATATAAATGAACACTTTACAATAGGCCTTTAAACTAATAGGAGTCCTATGAACATTGATGGCATTTAAATTGTCAATGGCTTCATGTAGGTCGTTCATAAACCGGAACATTTTCTCCCTAAGGCTCTTACCTACGGTATCGTTGTTATCCAAAAGAAACTGATATATCTTGTTGATGTAATCATCCAAATCTTGCATTGATTCCCCATTGTGTTTCAAGTGCTCAATGGTTTTTTCACTTATTTTATTCAATACTTCATCTATCTCGACCTTTTTGTCTTCTGTAATTGTAGGATTGCTCATTACAAAATATTGCAGGGTTTTAAGGGCGCTTCTAAATTGGCTTAAATGTTCAAGCGCCTTTTCACGCCTTCTAAAAGAACCTCTAATGGTAAAGACCAAAGGAAATATGATGGCAATACTCAGTAGGGTAAGGTCAATATAATAATTGATCTCAAAGTAGAAAGCAAAAAATACACTGGCTATCGAGATGAGCATCACGATGAGTGTACGGTGGTTTATGGTTGATAGATAGAGTCTAATAGCAATAAAATTAATATATTACCTATATGTAATGCAATATCGTGAAAAATAGAAGAACCCATATTTTCTTTTGTATTTATTTCATTCTAACCAATGTAATGCTTGGGCAAGTAATGGAGGTTGCATCTGCAGCGCCCAAAACCACCAAATTATTTTTGAATGAAGCGTTATTGCCCATCAAGCTCAACTATTCCATAAAAGAATTAAAATCTGAGACCAATGATTCCATTTATGTGCAATCTAAACTTGAGTATCAAGATAACCAAGGCTCTTGGGATACTTTAGAGGTGAAGATTAGGGCCAGGGGCAATTTTAGGCGCGCCAATTGCTACTATGCGCCTGTGAAGATGAAAATCAAAAAAGCTGAGGCCAATGGCACTTTATTTAAAGGTAATAAAGAATTGAAGTTGGTTTTTCCCTGTTTGACCGAAAAAGCCGGCAACGATAATGTCATAGAAGAATACATGGCCTATAAGATATTTGAACAGCTGAGCCCTTACCATTTTAAAACAAGACTGTTTGATGCTGAATTTATAGAAGAACGTGGCAGAAAACAAAAGGTCCACCAAATAAAGGGCTTTTTTATCGAAGATATTTCAAGGATTGCCAAACGATTTGAATGCAACAGGCTTAAAAGAAGTGTGCATCCATTACAACAAGATGGGCATTGTTCCACTAGAAATGCGTTTTTTCAGTTTATGATCGGCAACACAGATTTTTCAACAGGTCACCAGCATAACGAAAAGTTGCTTTTTGTGGATAAAAAAACAGTACCGGTGCCCTATGATTTTGACATGTCGGGCTTGGTCAATGCCAGTTACTCCACTGTTTCTCAAATAGGTGGCGAGACTTTGCCGATTACAAGCGTACGTGAGAGATTATATAGGGGTTTTAAACGTGATATGCAGGTGTATGATGATGTAAGAGCTGAGTTTCTTAGCAAAAAGGAACAAATAATGGCCACCGTTGATACCTTGCAACCTTATTTTGAAAACTCCAATAATTTTGATATGGCGCGGTCCTATATCGAAGATTTTTTCAAACTTTTGGCCAACGATTCTAAATTCAAGCTTGAAATAGTAACGGCGGCACGAATAAAATAGCATGTTCAATATAGTACAAGTCCCATTTTTATGGGTAATTTTGCCGGCTTCAAATACGAAGCATGAAAAAATACCTGAATCTTTTCGATTTCTCCCAAAAGGTAAATTATAGAACCGAAGTATTATCGGGTTTAACCGTAGCATTGGCCTTAGTGCCCGAAGCCATCGCGTTTGCTTTAATAGCGGGTCTCTCTCCCTTAACCGGTCTTTATGCAGCTTTTGTCATGGGATTCGTCACCTCAATACTGGGTGGTCGACCGGGCATGATATCCGGTGCAACGGGGGCAGTGGCCGTGGTCATTGTGGTTTTGGCCAAAGATTATGGTGTTGAATATGTATTTGCAACGGTAATTCTCGCTGGTTTGTTGCAGTTGGCCGCAGGCTTTTTGCGCTTGGGCAAGCTCATGCGTTTGGTACCTCATCCGGTAATTTTTGGCTTCGTGAACGGATTGGCCGTCATCATTTTCATGTCACAATTGGCACAGTTCAAAGCACCTGATGGGTCATGGTTGACAGGTAATACCCTTTATGTTTTTATGGGCTTGGTACTTTTGACCATGCTGGTCATTTGGGGGTTGCCCAAATTGAGTAAAGTAGTGCCTGCCTCCTTGGTGGCCATTTTGTTGGTTTTTGGTATTGTGGTCGTTTTTAATGTGGATACCCGAACCATTGGCGATATTGCCTCTATAAAAGGGGGTTTTCCGCCATTCCATATTCCAGAATTACCTTTTACCATTGAAACATTGAAAATAATCTTTCCTTATGCGGCCATAGTGGCCGGTGTAGGACTTATTGAAAGCTTATTGACCTTGAACATTGTTGACGAGATTACAGAGACCAGGGGTCGCGGAAACAAAGAAGCGGTCGCTCAGGGAGCCGCCAATATTTTATCGGGGCTCTTTTCAGGGATGGGAGGTTGCGCCATGATCGGACAGAGTTTGATCAATACCTCAAATGGCGCTCGTGCCAGATTATCGGGCATTGTTGCTTCATTGATGTTGTTGGCTTTTATCATGTTCGGTTCAAGTTTGATTGAAAAAGTACCCATGGCGGCTTTAACAGGTCTTATGATCATGGTAGCCCTTGGAACTTTTGAATGGGCCAGTTTGCGAACATTTAGACGCATGCCCAAATCAGATGTATTGGTTATGGTGCTGGTTACTTTGGTCACCGTATTCCTTCATAATTTGGCCTTGGCCGTTCTAGTGGGCGTGATCATCTCGGCCTTGGTTTTTGCATGGGACAATGCCATTCGCATCAGGGCCAGAAAACATATAGATGATCAAGGCGTAAAACACTATGAAATTTATGGCCCCTTATTCTTTGGGAGTACAACTCTTTTTAGTGAAAAGTTTGATGTATTGAACGATCCTGATGAGATAATCATTGATTTTCAAGAGAGCCGTATTGTTGACATGTCGGCCATTGAAGCTGTCAATAAGCTCACTGAGCGCTATGTCAAAGTGGGCAAAAAGGTGCATTTAAAGCATTTGAGCAGAGACTGTAGGCGTTTACTCAAAAATGCCGACGAAATTATTGAGGTAAATGTATTGGAAGATCCAACCTATAAAGTGGCAGTGGATAAAATTTAAATTAATTCAAGCTCATTTAGTTTAATCACCAGAATTAGACAAAACAGGTACTATAAACTCATTAAGTAGTTTATCAACATAATCATGAGCATTTTGATTGTTATAATTGATGGTGGTGACAACTACGGTAGCCTTTAAATCTGGAAACGCTAACATTCTATTTCCACCATTGCCAGCCATGTAGAAAGAACTAAATTCATTAGTCTTCCCAAAAGACTGAATCCAAAACAGATAGCCATAATCAACTCCTTCCCTTACTTTTGCTTTTGGTGAAGTAGCCTTCGATATCCAATCCTGGGAAATCAATTGTTCTCCTTTCCAATTTCCTCTATTTAGACATAGTTGCATTAATTTTAAAAAATCACGGCTTTTATATTGACTGCCTCCAGCTGTATTTAAAAAGCCCAAAGGTGTATAATCCAATTTATATTCTTGAATTTCTAATGGTGTGAACAGTTCTTTTATTAAAAAGGAATCAAGTTTTTGACCAACCGCAACTTGTAAAATTTCTGAAACAGCTGCAGCTTGAGCTGAAGAATAACTAAAATGTTTACCATAAGGTTGTTCACTGGGTTTAGGCCCAAAAGTATATGACCTAATTGGCAAGTCTATTAAAAACTGGGTCCAATCTTCAATTAAATACATGCGTTCTTCATGCCCACGGGAAAAAATATTACTATCATCTGTTTCTAATATACAGCTCATTGTTAGAAGATCTTCCAGCATTATTCGTGCTTTACGAGAATCTGGGTTTTGAACACGTTTTTTGTGCTGTAAATAATCAAAGATTTTGTTCTTCTCAGAAATCAATCCTTTATCCTTTGCAATACCTGTCAACAAGGTTGCAATGCTCTTAGTTGCTGACCTCGTATTATGTAGTGAATTGATATTATTTTCATTATAATAACGCTCGTAGATCAGCTTACCATCTTGGGCAATCAATACACTGGTGATCATTTCAAAATCACCTTTTATGATTTTTTTATCCATCGCCTTCAGCAAAGTGTGTTCATTATCCTTGGCAATGGCAAAGTCAATTTGTGCGTAACTCAACGTTATAAAAAAGAAGAATGGGATTGAAATTTTAATTGACAGGCTCATAAATTGGGTTTAATGTTAATGACCATTCGAAGTTATCAAAATTCGAATAATTTGACTTTTATGAAGTAATTAAAATAAACTTTCTTCACTCCCTAGTCTTACCCAAAAATACATTCATTCCCGGATTTACAGGATTTCCTGAGGCGCGGCGCAAGACTACGATTTGGCCTGTATGATATATGGCATCTGCCATGGGGCCATTGAGCATATTCCAATAGGGAAATGTAGACTTTTTACCATTGCGCTCAAAAATTACATTAAAGTCTTCAAAATCCTCAGGTTGTTTGTTTAAGCAGTAATTACTCGCCGTTTTAAAATTCTTTAGGGTCATCGCACGTAATTCTTCAAAAGAAAATTTAGTAAAATCTATCGGGCGCAGATTGGGCGTATTGGTTGGAGCGTTTACTATGGTCAACGATAGCCCATAAAGATGTTGTAAGGTTTCCAGAGTGGTTCTGCCATCAGCAGAAGGTTTATAAGCAAGATCTTTATCATTTAAACCGTTTGTGGCCCAATAGTAACGATAACCCAGACCATCAATCATGCGGGAGACCACATTGCCAGAAGTATATTTATTGGGTGGTTCGGGAATTTGATGGTAGGGCAGATCCAAATTTTGAGCATTTAAAACACCCACGAAGATAAAAATCGGAATGTAAACAAGGAATCTCATAATCATAGTATTGTTGAAACGGCTATAAGTACCCTTACCTAACTAATTGTTTATGGCGTATCTTACAGAATCTAAAATTAAAATCATGAAGGTATTGAAATTATTGTGTTTGCTGCTATTATCAGTTTCGCTTTGCTCTGCCCAAGATACTCCTGCAGAACTTGGCGTCGCGGCCGTTGGTTTGGTAGTAACTGATCTTGAAGCATCGGAAGTCTTTTATAAAGATGTTTTGGGATTTGAGGCCGTTGGAGGTTTTGAGCTTGATACCACCTGGAGCCAAGAAGCCGGTGCGGCCAATGGACATCCATTTGGCGTGAAAATGTTCAAATTGGTGAATGAAAAAACGGCTACGGTGCTTAAGCTGGCCTATTTTGACACCGTTACAGCACGTCCTGCTCAAACAGGTGTAGATTCTTATGCAGGGGTCAATTATCTTACATTTTATTATCCTGAATTGGAAACAGTTAACCAACGGTTGGTCAATGCCGGTATTGATAAATTAGGATGGGTGAAGCGCGATACGTATCAGTTGATTTTTGTTCGTGACCCAGACGGCGTTTTTATCGAATTGATCGGTCCACCTGACTAAAACGAAATCTTTACTGTGCCCTAGGGCTCCAGATTTCATAGATGGGGTCGCCTTTGCTGCTCAAGCCCGAGTGATGCCAATCCCCATTTTTAATATCTAAATTAAAATCAAATACCAAGCTAGCCCCTACACGGGAATCGTCTCGTGAAAAGAATTCAATTTTTTCGGTGTATTTGCCATCCAAGGTGGTGTAAGTACCACCTCCTGTTCCACTAAATTCTTTGGTTTCGGTGTTATAGGCGATCCATTGAAAGCGGGTTCCCGAAAGTATTTTCATTGTCTTTCGAGGTCTGCTGGTATCACGAGTTTGAATTTCACCCTCACGTTTTCTACCCGACATCAACCAAGCGCCCGCTAATGCCCCTGGAGAACCGCCATCAATGCGCGTCCAGACCATATTATCTTTTTTCACCCTTAGAATGCTGTCTTCAAGTTCAATTTTTAAGACGATTTGCTTACCCACACGCTCAGGATTTTGACTATCAAATTCAACCGTTTCTGTGATTTTATTTCTATGCCGTCTCCACAGACCGCCATCGGCACCAATAAATGCACCGGTATCGGCATTGAACCAAGTTGAAACTTGAAAACCATCGGTAAAGACAACCACATTACGCTGCTTCGTTCCATCTGCTGCCCTTTTGATTGTTTCCCAAGCGCCCACTAGACTTTGGGCGCTAAGAAGCGATACGCTAAAAAACAAAAGCAATAAAGGGAACAGTTTTGTCATTTTGGCCATTATCAAATGGTCACAAGCCTATCAACAATTATAGAGACCTGTTCAGTTGTTATAGGGTACGTAGGTATTCTGCCAAATCACGGGCCTCGGCCTCACTTAAATTCTGATTGAGCATTATTGCGTTATTGTATTCCTTTAATAGCGCTTTGGCTATGGGATCCTCTTTCAACATACCATCTGGGTTGAGCATCATGTTCATGACCCATTCAGGGCTTCTTCGCTCATAAACACCCGCCATGGCCGGTCCGATCATTCGCTGGTCAACCATGTGGCAGGCGACACAAATTTGATTGAATTGAGCTTCGCCACGTGCGGCCATTTCGGTGTTGATCTCGGTATCAAAGCTTACATTTTTGATTGGCCCTATTCCTTTGTTGTCCAAATCAACCGGAACTTCTTCACTGGCCGATTCTTTTTTATCAACTGTCTTGGTTCGGCTTACTTCAAAGCCATCTTTTTTTTCTTTTTTATCACCACAGCCAGTGATAAAGGCCCCAAGGGCGATACATAAGATGAGTTTTTTCATTTTCTGAGGTATTGGTGTACTAATATAAGCAAAGTTTTGGCTTGGTCAAGGCAGGTGTTAAGATCACTATTGAAAGGAGTGACTTTGGTATTTAACCTTATCAAAAGCTAATAGCCAAATTTAAAAAGAACGTCCGGCCAAAACCGTACCAATATTTAGGTGCAAATGATGGATTGTCTCTAAGATTGTCTTGTTGCAATTGGCCAAAATTACCGTTTCGACTTTGTTCGTAGCCACCTGTTCTAAACACGGCGTCAAATACATTGTTTATACTGGCAAACACACTAATGTATCTTCCGTTTTTCAACCATGATTTTCCGCCAACGAGATTCAATAGATAAAAATCGTCCAATTTTGATTGTTGCAGCAATTTGGTGACATTTTCTGGGGTGGCATCTACAAAAGGAAGACCTGTTTCTGGGTTTAGGGTAAAACTTTCGGTTCTGGTAATCGTAGAAATATTGGCATAATTATTTGCCAAATAATTGCCCGTGGCTCCCACCCACCAATATTTTGGAGCTCTATATTCAATACCAAAGGCCATTGCCTTTTGAGGACCTTGCGCTAATTTCAAATCTTTAATATTTGCAATGCCCAAATCAATATTGCCCTTGGGATCAATGAGGTCTTCTTCGGGCCCTGCGGTATCAAAATTAATGGTGACATTGGGTTCACTGGCATATTGATATTGGCCAACATTTACTACGGCAGACAATTTGACACTGGGAGAGGCTTTATATTCCAGCCCCAATTCAATACCCATATGTAACTTGTCCAAATCCGTTAGCACTTCTTGAACAAAGTCAGAACCAACCCCCGCATTCACAAAGAAAAAATTAATGTCTGTAGTATTTTGAAATCGAGTATAAAAACCACTAATCCTGCCAGTTACGTCTGGTAGTCGGAGAAAATAATTTAAATCTATGCTTGTGACTTTCTCTTGTGAAATATTGGGTATGATATCGTTATTTTCTCTTGGATTTATGAAAATGTTCTGAAGTAAAGGAGCTCTGGAAATTGAAGCCCCTTGAAATTGTAGCCAATGTCGGCCACTCAACTTATAGCTAACACCGCCTTTTAAACCAAAGTTGCCAAATGGTACTTCATCGCTGTTGCCCAAAGAATTTAAAAAACGTTCGTTTTGAAACAGCCCTAGTCTTTGAAAAGAGGACTTGGAATAAAGCCCCGCCAAAAATGCTTGATAACGGTTAAAATTTGCATTAAGCTGTACAAAAGTATTCAATGATGTCGCGTTCAGTTCATAATTATAATTGAAAATAGCATCTTTGAATTTCGTTGATGAGCCATTTACATCATTTAAAGTATCTGAAAAGGGATCAATATCTTCGTGATATTCAGCCCCAAGTAAATCATTGATTTTTGCATAATTATGTGAATTCAATTGTCGATAGGTAAGTCCAAAATCTGCTGAGAAATTGTCGGTTATTCTATAATTGACGTTTGATGAAACCATGAGTAAATCATCTGCAGTCGAATCATCATAGAGCACATAAGAAGCTTTGCCATTGTTCAATTGATTCTTGTTTGCCGTGTAGAAATTGCGCCATGAAAGCTGTGGATTAGTTTTAAAACCCTCACGAGCCAATGCTGCATTGGTAAAATCGGCACCAATGGAATTATTGATATAGAAACTTGGTAAATATCGGTAATAGGTAGGGTCGGGGTTGGGGGCATTAAAATAGCCCAATCTACTTCGCGCACTGTTTCCGAATTGATATGAAATTCCTGAGGTTACATTGACCTTGGTTGATTTATAAAAATGGTTAAGCATCAAAATAGGTTCAAAAACTTTCCGTTCACGTGCATTTCTTATTTTTCCATCTTGGGTTCCCCAATAGGGGTTATACCTATTTCCTGCCAACTCAAATACCTCTTGAGTGATAGCTGAAGATCTTCCTCTTCTATTTTTGGCTAAAATTGACGTAAACGCCAAACTATGATTCTCAGTGATCTGGAGTTCTGCACTGCCAAAAAATGAGAAGGCATCGTAGAGCGTGCCTTTTATATAACCTTCTGGAGCCCAACGCCTTGAACCTGAAAGCGTAAATGCCCAACCCTTTTGATTAACACCTGAACTGTAAGTGGCCATAACTCGACCAGTATATGTTCTATTCGACGCTGAACTCGATAAGCGAATGCCAGGTCTCATTTTAGATGGTCGCATGTCTATGTTGGTATTCCCTAAAATGCCTCCAAAAGTATACGTATTGGCAGCTAGACTATTGGTGAATTGCTGGTTTCGAATTACATCGTTCAAACCACCCCAATTATTCCACTGGGGTCGCCCATCATAAAATTTATTCATTGGAATACCATTCAGTAAAACTTGTCCTTCTCTTGAATCATAACCCCTGACCCTAAAAAAGGCTTGCCCAAAATCAAAAGCGGCTCTATTTAAGAATACATCGCGGGTGGCTTGTAGCAATCCTGCCGATAACGATATGGTTTCATCGTCATCAGAAAGATCGGCGTCGGTCAAAGTAATCAAGTTGTTGGTTTTCTCAATTAGGATATCCGGTTCCATTAAAATAGTCCCTAAATCGATATTTTGGTTTTCGATAATAATAGACATACTAATAGCGGTATAATCTATAAATGATATTTTAACTATCTGCTCGGCATTAAGATTGGTCGACAAGGTAAAGGAGCCATCTGTACCGGTCAATGTTTGGGAAGATGTTGCTTCAATAGTAATTAAAGCCCCCTCAATAGGTTTATTTGTTTGGGCATCATAAACTTTGCCATAAATATTGACGGTATATTGAGCATGGGACAAAGAAACAAGTCCTATAAATAGAAAAGTGAATAAAAAACGCATGCCATGGTTAATGTGCCTTTCAATGTAATATAAAATTGAAATATGTTTCAATAAATTCGCACATAAATTAGAAATCTTGGTTATTTTACGTACGATTTTTTTGAAATGTACCAAATTTTAATCTTTTCTTTTTTATTCCCTCTATTCTGCTCTGCGCAGTTTGGCACATCGTATAAGATTAGGACGATAGCTTTCTACAATGTTGAAAACCTGTTTGATATCGAAAACGATAGTTTGATTTTTGATGATGAGCGCACACCTACAGGCAGTTATCAATGGACTGCTGAGCGATACGAAAAAAAGGTCGGCAATATAGCCAAAGTACTTTCTGAAATTGGAGTAGAAACTACCGCAAACCTACCGGATATTATAGGTTTATGTGAAATTGAAAAACGGAAGGTACTTGAAGATTTGGTCAATCATAAAAATCTCGCCTCGGGTAATTATGGCATCATTCATTTTGATTCGGCAGATGAAAGAGGAATAGATGTGGCACTTTTATATAAAAAAGAGGCCTTTACACCATATACATTTAAAAGTCATAGGTTATTGTTATTGGACGACGAAGGAAATAGGGACTATACTAGGGATCAATTGGTCGTAGGTGGATATTTAGATGATGAAGAAGTATTTTTCATCGTTAACCATTGGCCATCAAGAAGTGGGGGCGAAGCCAGAAGTAGACCCAACAGAATGAAAGCTTCTCAACTCAACAAACGAATTATTGACTCGCTTCAATATTTAGATGTAAATGCAAAAATCATAAGCATGGGCGATTTAAATGACGACCCCACCGATGATAGCTTAAAGAAGGTATTGAAAACTGTGGGGAAACGGAATAAATTGGACAGCCTGTCACTTTATAATCCCATGGAAAAGCTTTTTAAAAGAGGTGTTGGCTCACTGGCCTATCGTGATAAATGGAATCTATTTGATCAATTTTTCTTTACTTCAAACTTGGTCAATGACAATAAAAAAGAATACTCATTTTGGAAAGCCGGAGTCTTTAGTCAACCATATTTAAAAACCGCAGAGGGCCCCTATAAAGGCTATCCCTTTCGCACCTATGTGGGCAATACCTACCAAGGCGGTTTTGCCGATCATTTTCCTATTTATATGTACTTGATCAAAAAAGCAAGGCCTAATT
Organism: Croceitalea sp.; assembly: GCA_013001145.1. GTDB lineage: Bacteria > Bacteroidota > Bacteroidia > Flavobacteriales > Flavobacteriaceae > Croceitalea. Next base: position 11,571 of record JABDND010000212.1, read on the forward strand.
GAACCATTGTGACCAAGGGATGCGGCTTAAAATTAAGAGAAGTCCCGTACCATAAAACCCTACGATACTTCTAAACTTTCCATCGTCGGTAGTTTTCTTTTTGTGGCGAGACCAGCCTATGGTAATTACAGCAATGGCGATGATGTTGGTCAAGGGGTGCTCCACTGCCAATATTCTTGCCGAGGCATTGAGCCCGCTCATGCCCAAGGTTTGAATGGCCTTTAAGCCATTTGCAGAAACAAAAAAGAGGATTAGCCCTACCACCAATTGAATGTGGCACAAAATCAAAGCGAAGAGGCTCAATCGCAAATCTTTTTCAAAACGAAACTCTTTTTTGCCCAACCAACCGATTATAGAATTAACGACGGCGAGGATCAAAATAAACAATACAATGTATGCGAAGTACGAATGAAGATTTTTTAAGATTTCCATATTTGTGAGTTGTTGGCTACAATGTACTAATTTTTACACATAAAAAAACCCTGCAGTGTTTGCAGGGTTCTTTTTGGTAATAAGTATTGAACTTAGTTGAAGATATATCGAATACCCAACTGGGCTTGCCATCTTGATGATTGCAGACCAAAATCATCAATTTGTTCAATGTTTGGCGTACCGTCGGCATTGACATCACCATCATTTATAGTAAATACTGGAATATCATTGGTAGAGACAGTCTGTAATGGACTAACATTACCAGATGTGAATTTTAATTCACCCCAATCTTTGTTCAACAAGTTGGTGAAGTTGAAAATATCTGCAGAAAACTGAAGCGTATTTTTCTTGCCGCCTACATTGACTGAAAAATCTTGTAAGAACTTTAAATCGACAATATGGCTCCAAGGACCTCTAACTGCATTACGCGCGGCGTAATTGCCTCTATTCTCTCTCAAATACTCAATGCTATTGATGAAAGTATCCAATCGTTCCCACTGGGCAGCTTGTTCGGCCGCATCGCCATTGAATTGGATTTCGGCTGCGTTGGCAGGAATGTACATTAAGGCGTTATCACGTGAATCATCATTCAACAAATCACGCCCTTCACGATAGGTAAAGCTATACGGACCAGCTTGAAATCCAGAATAAAACAAACCAATGGTTGTCTTTACATTCTCACTCCAATCCAATTCATAGTTTACGTTGGCCGTAATTCTGTTACCCAACGCAAAGTCTGAACGTGAAACAGGGATACGACTGTTTTTTCCATTTACAGTTTGAATATTTCTCCACTGTGAGCTGTTCTGCGATGAGGTACCATCAAAAACTTTATTTGATTCACCATATGCATATGAAACCTGACCAGAGAAACCATTTTCCAAAGGCTTGGTTAAGGTAAAGGTTACGTTGGTAGCATTACCACCGCCAGTGTTTGAAGCTAAAATGATTCGACCATAGGTATCATCTATTTCTGCTCTTCTATCATAAAATGGGCGGTTGTCCGCACCTTGGTAAAACCCTATGGGACCACCTAAATTCAAGTTTTCATAGTAGATATCTGTAATCACATCGGTATATAAGAAATCGGCGGTAGCGATCAAGCCCCAAAAAGGCAGTTTTTGATCGATTGCAATGTTGTACTTCATCACCTGTGGTAATTTAAAGTCTCCGGCAATCAAATCAATATTTCCGCCCACACCACCTGAACCAGGTGCTGGGTCTTCAAATTGGTTGTTGACATCTGCTACAAAAGGTTGGCCAAATTCAAAGTTGAAACCACCGGTTATACCGTTATTGTTATACGTACCCCCTGGCCATACCAATGGCAATCTAGAAGTAAAGATTCCTAAACCACCACGAATTTGTGTAGAACGGTCACCGTTCACATCCCAATTGAAACCAAGCCTTGGTGCAAATACAGCATTGCCTTGGATACCTTGTCCTACTTGAGCTCCCTGAAGGTCTTTACCGGCAGATTCCAATAAAGGAATGGTCCTGTTATTGAAATCATCATTGACAGCACCATCTTTCCAGTAAGGAATATCAATACGTGCTCCTAAGGTCGCCTTAAAAGTATCGGTTAGTTGAATCTCATCTTGTACATAAAAACCGGCCTGGAAAGTTTTGAAATCGGCAGAACCTGCAGATTCATCACCAGTTACACCGTTGCCGACCAATGAATATCCATGTTGGTATACATCGGCATCTTGGCCAGTTAAAAATTGGTTCAAACCTGATGAAATTAAATCACCGTTGTTATCAAACTGGTCTTCAAAGGTGTAATCACCATAGTTAAAGGCAAAGAATAGGTTTTTAACCGTGGCAAATTCAAGAGTTGTACCCAAAGTGACCGTATGACGCCCTGCATAAATATCAAAGTTATTGGTAATGTTCAGAACATCGGTATTCAAAAGGTTTGCTGTTGAGAAGGGCTCAGAACCAAATGAAATGGTACCACCACCATCTTGAATATCAACTGTTGGAAAAGGTTCACCAAAAGGATCTCTATCGTCTCTAACAGCTGTAAAGCCTAAGATGAAGTTGTTGGCGAATTTGTTGCCAAAACGAGTGTTCAATTCCAATGCCGTTGAATTGGTCTTGGTCAAGAAAGACTCAGAACCATTTATAAAACCTATATTTCTATTGCCAGAATTACGAGCTTCTAAATTGTCACCCTTCACATAACTATGTCGTAAAGACAATTTATTGTCTTGATTGATGTTCCAATCCACTTTGGCAGTTAATTTATCACTGACCAAGGTTCTAGTGTTGTTGTCAAAAATACCTGGGTTATAACCATAGGTGCTTTGTAAGAAGTCACTCAAACCATTGAGTTCTGCTTGGCCAGATCGCCCGGTATAATTACTGATATTAAATGGTTGTGGCGTTTCATCATCTTGTCTTTCATAATTGACAAAGAAGAACAATTTATCCTTCACAATTGGACCACCCAAACGAACACCATAAGTCAAAGCCGAGAAATCGGCTACTTTTTCACGTGTATCACCGTCATTGACCAAACCTGTAGGAGTTTTGCCAACCAAACTTTCATTACGTACAAAAGCATAAGCCGAACCTTCAAACTCATTGGAACCTGAACGGGTGATGGCGTTGATGGAACCACCTGAGAAACCAGATTGTCTAACATCAAATGGAGCAATGTTTACCTGGAAAGCAGCAATCGCATCAACAGAGAATGGATTTACACCGGTCTGACCACCATTGGTACCTGAACCAGCTAGACCAAAAACATCGTTGTTTACAGCACCATCAATGTAAATGGCATTGTAACGGTTGTTTTGTCCTGCCAAGGCGATGGAGAATCCATCATTGCCTTCAGATAATTGGGCTTGAGGTGTTAATCTAACAAAATCTGCCAACGACCTTGAGGCAGATGGTAAAGTGTTGATTTCCCTTTGAGAAATGTTGGTTTCAGTCCCTGTTCTATTGGAGCCAAAAATACCATTGTTCACTGCAGTTACCACAACCTCATCCAAAGCTGTTGCTGATTCTGAAAGTTGTGAACTTACTCTAGTTGCCTGACCTAGATTTAAGTAAACACCTTCTTTTACGTCGTCATTAAATCCAACGTACGAGATTGTGATTTTGTAAGGTCCACCGGTTCTCATACCAGAAATACGGTAAAAACCATCAAAATCGGCAGCTGCACCGTAAACTGTACCGGAAGGAACGTGAACGGCCACAATTGTTGCGCCTAGAAGGGGCTCACCGGCACTGTCTGTTACCTTACCACCCAATGAGGATGTGGTAACACCTTGTGAAAATGCCATTGCCGTAACTAAAAAAGCAAGGGCGATTAAGTAGATTTTTTTCATTTTAATAGTGTTTTAATTCAATTGCAAAAGTCTTGTATTTTGTACACTCGAATATTAACTTAATGTTAAGAAAAACCTAACCAATGGAATGTTGTCAACTGCAATTCTTTAAAGTTGAAACACTTATAAAATGTAGAAAGATTTTAAATTAGAATTTAATTCTTAAAAAAGTGTAAAAGTTGCAATGTTGAAGAGTCATGATCGCCAATTTCAGAATTTTCAATATCGTTCAATATATTTTTGGCAAGTTGCTTGCCCAATTCAACGCCCCATTGATCATAGCTAAAAATATTCCATATGACACCCTGCACAAAGATTTTATGCTCATACATGGCAATCAAGGACCCCAATGATTTAGGGGTTAGCTTTTCGATCAAAATGGTGTTGGTGGGCTTATTGCCTTCAAATACCTTAAATGGAACCAATTTGTTGATTTCTTCTTGGGACATTGACGTTGAGGCCAACTCTTGTTCAACTTCTTGTTTGGTTTTACCGTTCATCAATGCTTCGGTTTGGGCGAAGAAATTGGCCATGAGTTTATTATGATGGTCGGTATCGCCATGTAGTGCATGTTTAAAGCCGATAAAGTCAACCGGGATAAGTTTAGTTCCTTGGTGGATTAGTTGAAAAAAGGCATGTTGAGAATTGGTTCCAGGTTCACCCCAAATAATAGTGCCTGTTTCATAAGCAGTATTTGTTCCGTTACGAGCTACGCTTTTACCATTGCTCTCCATAATTCCTTGTTGCAAGTAGGCTGAAAATCTATGTAAATATTGGGTATAAGGTATAATGGCCTCAGTTTCGGCGCCAAAGAAATTATTGTACCATATACTCAACAAGGCTAAAATTATGGGAATGTTTTGCTCTGGTTCAGCGGTCTTAAAATGTATGTCCATTTCACGGGCTCCCTTAAGCAATTCATCAAAATGCTCATAACCTACAGCCAAAGCAATGGAAAGGCCTACAGCGCTCCATAGAGAAAATCGCCCTCCAACCCAGTCCCACATGGGAAAAACGTTTTCATCGGCGATTCCAAATTCTTTGATTTTTGCAGTGTTGGTTGATACTGCGGCAAAATGAAGCGCCACATCTTTTTGAGAGGCATGTTTTAAAAACCATTTTTTAATGGTTGTCGCATTGCTCAGGGTTTCTTGGGTGGTAAAGGTCTTTGAGACCACTACAAATAGTGTGGTTTCGGGGTTTAAATCCTTTAAAATCTCATGAACATGATCGCCATCAACATTGCTTACAAAATGGGTTTTAAGCTGGTTTTTGTAAAACTGTAGTGCCTCAACGACCATGGCAGGTCCTAAATCCGATCCTCCAATGCCAATATTGACTACATCTGTAAATACCTTGTTAGTATACCCTTTTTTAGTCCCATTTATAATGGCATCGGAAAAGGTTTTGATGTGTTCTTTAACCTTATACACTTCGGGCACCACATTGATGCCATCGACCATAACCGTATCTTCTTTGCCTGCGCGCAGCGCGGTATGCAAAACGGCGCGTTGCTCGGTCTCATTGATTGGGTCACCATCAAAATAGGCTGTTATTGCTTTTTTAAGCTTTACGTCATTTGCCAAATGCTGGAGCAGTTTCAGTGTTTCTTGGGTTATTCTGTTTTTTGAATAATCTACCAAAAAGTCGTTCCATCGAATACTGAATTTGGAAGCTCTATGGGCATCAGCAGCAAATAATTCTTTTAAATGTTTTTTTTGTAAGCCTTTATGATGAGCTATTAGTTTTTGCCAAGCTTCGGTTGTGGTCGGATTGATTTTGGGTAGGCTCATGCTATGGGTTGAGAGTTAGTTGTTCTTCATCTTTTTGAATTATGGGAATTTCATATTCCATACAATCCAATTGATCTTTCTTGGGGCCTATAAAGTCAAAATAATCGGCTCTCAAAGCCTCGGCCAGTGGTTCTGCTTCGGGCAATTTTTCGCGCAGAGGGTCCACTTGTGCCCCGTTTTTCCAAAAACGATAGCAAACATGTGGTCCACCGGTGTTGCCTGTCATTCCAACCCAACCTATAACATCACCTTGCCTAACAAATTCACCTCTTTTGACTTTTTGCTTTTTCATGTGCAAATATTGCGTGCTGTAGGTACCGTTATGTCTTATTTTCACATATTTGCCATTACCTCCCCTTCTGGTTGATTCTGTGACAGTACCATCGGCCGTGGCTATGATCGGTGTGCCAACAGGTGCTGCATAATCAGTGCCCTTATGGGGCCGTACACGGTACCCATAATAGGCTATTCTTCGTCTTAGATTATATTTTGAAGAAAGGCGGTACCCAAATTTTATGGGTGCCCTTAAAAAGGTACTTCGCAGGTTATTCGCTTCGTCATCATAATAGTCATTGATTTGTTTCAATGAATCGGCGACATAGGCAAAGGCATAGATGGGTTTGCCCTTGTGCTCAAAATAAGCCGCTTCAATAGGCTCGCATCCTGCATAAATACTGTCATTGATGTAACGCTCTTTGTAGATTACCTTAAACTTATCTCCTTTTTCCAACCTGAAGAAATCGATGGTCCAAGCGTACACTTCTGACAAATTAATGGTCACCATATAATCCACGCCTAAATTGTCAAGGGTTTCAGAAAGTGAATTCTCTATTATACCGGCCACCTCACGCTCAACATATTTTATCTTTTTTTTGCTTTTATAGGCCACAACAGAGTCGCGCAAATCAACTACCGTATAATTGACCTTGTCATTTTCATAGATGAACACTTGAGCGGATTGGATTGTATCTTTTGATTTAAGAATCACATAAGGCTTGCCCACTTTAATGCGCCTAACATCAAAGGTGTCCTTAAAATCTTGGGCAACTTTGGCTATTTTTGGGTAGTCCACTTTATTTTCCAGCATCAATTGACCAAAACTGTCGCCGTTCTTGATTGTATCTTGTAAAACGTGAAATTCGTCAAAATTGAAACCATACTTTTCTTCAATTATCGCTATTTCGGGCAGTTCCGCTATTTCTGGTGCAACTTCAACTTGCTTTTCATTACAAGAAGCGAAAATTGCCAAAACCAATATTAAGCCCCAATATTTATACATGCTATTCTTCTATTTTATCTGGATTAAAAATATGGTCTACCCATTGTTTGCCCCAGGTTTCAATTTCTTTTTCTGAGTACAAAGTTGGGAAAAATATTATTTTTTGAAAACTAGGGGGCAAATAGTCTCGCCAGTTGGTACCGCCAGTAGCTTCAACAGCATCATTTTCCTTAGCCAAATAACGATAGGCCGACCCCATGTGCATCAAAGGCCAATTTATGTTGGCATTATAATCCAAAGTTTTTAATGCCGTTTTGAGTTGTTCATGATTCTTGTGCGTTTTTGAAAGCTCAAGGTATTTATGATATATGGTAATACCTTTAACTTCATTGGCAATACGTATTAACCTTGGAGTATAACGGTATTCAAATTGTTTTAAGGTCAATGTTTTTTCTCCTGTGCTTAAATCGGTGGCGCCTTTTTTCCAATATATGTTTTCGTAAAGGTCTTCTATACTGTTTTTTTCTGAAAACCGTTCACGTTCACTAAAATGAACAAGGTTTTCAAGGGGAGTGGCATACAACTCGATCATTCGATATTGCACAGATTGAAAACCGCTAGCGGGCAAAAGCGCCATCCGATATCTCAAAAACTGTTCGCGTTCCATGCCCTTTATCATTATGCTGAAAGATGAAATAAGTGCTTTGTAGTAACTGTTGACGCGATTGACGCGTTCAACAAAAAAATCGAGGTCTTGAGATTTATCATCCACCAATTGTTTTTGTTCGTGCAGAATTAATTTGAAATAGAGCTCTGTAATCTGGTGATACATGATAAATATTTCCTCATCAGGGAAATAGGTGCGTGGCACTTGAATACTTAAGAGGGTATCTAAATGAATATAGTCCCAATAGGTAAGATACCGCTGGTAGAGCAGTCCATCAAGATAAGAGCTTAAATCTTGACCAGAATTTTTGAATTTTTCTTCAAGCTTGTTGATTTGGGACTCAATTCGCTCATCTTTCATTGGAGGTTGTTGTCAATCCATTATAATTTTAAACTGATTTTGAAGTCCATTGAATCCATCAAGGTCAGCTTTGATAGAACCTACGGCCAAATCAGCTTTAATGCGCACCGGAATTTTGTTCAAATCATTAGAAACCCAAAGTGTAAGGCTTTCTTGCTCTTTAAATACCCTTCCCGATTGTACATAAGGCCTAAATTTATGACATTCTACCTTGCCAAACTTGGTGCGTATCACTTCTTTGCCCAAATACTTCAATTTAAACTTATAAACCCCGTCATCATCAAATAGCATATCCATCGTAAGCGTCTGATTTTTTTGAAAGTCAGCTTGGTTATAATTGCTTCTTAAATAATATGCCGCAGAGAGTAGGTCTTGAACTTTATCATGAATAGGGATATTGTATTCCTTATCATTCTTGATATCGGTCAACAAGGCGTTTCCTTCTTCATGGTCAAAATCAATTTTTAGATCTTTGGTATAACCACCCTCGTCTATTTTGCGAATGAATTTGTAGGGTTTGCCGTCCAATTGGCCAAAATAACTCTCATAGGTGTCATCTACCTTAAAAAAAATGCTGGCAAAACCGGTTGTTTTTCCATTGCCGACCACATGATAGACTGGAATGCTGTCTATTTTTTTCGAGGTTAAATGCAAGGTGGCATAGCTGGCATTCAAAAAGCCGTAGTGAATTCTGAACTTAAGCCACTCACCAGGCTTGAACGCAGGTGCGTTTTGGGCCGACATGTTTGAAACAAACACCATTAAAACCAATACTATAAGTCTTTTCATAGCAGCAAACTATGGGTTAAAATTATAAAAATTAAAGTTCATCCATTTTTCCTCAAATACATAAACAAAAGTTATTCCAAAGTATTGTGCAAAAAAAAGCCCCAATGTGAGACATCAGGGCTTTTTCTAAATAACCAACCAAACTTTAAATTATGAAAAACCAATACTTAAAGTCTAAAGGGAACCACCCCTTTATGGAGTAAAGATACTACGCAGAAATTGTAAATAAATTGAATTTAACCAACTTTAACTTTACAAACTTATTATTTTGATTTCCTTAGCATTTAGAGCAAAATATTGGCACGAATTAAAGAATATTTTGGTCTTGGCTCAGAACCAGTACCCAATACTAAAATTAACGGAGCCATCTTTAATTTGAGGTGTCCAAGAATAATATATTTGAACAGGCCCGATAAAGGATTCAAGACCATAGCCCAGACCAAAACCGGTATAGTCGGGTGCAGTAAACCATTCTCCAGTTCTAAAGATATCATCTTCAATATTTGCCATATTAAAAGTAAATAAAAGGTGGTTTTTTGGTGCAAATTTGTAATCAAGTCGTGAATAGGCCTTGACAAAACTATTGCCGGCAAGACTTAAAAAATCATAGCCCAAGAAAGGAATGAAATTATTTATCGGATCATTGCCAAATCCGCCTAAAACAAAATCAAATGACTTGACCTCTGAGGTTCCCAACTTAAAGCCCCCTTCGGTTTCTATGTTGATGGCCAAATTATTTGTAATACTAATGGCAGCGCCCATTCTGGATTTTGCCACAGAGAATTCCTTAAAATTGTCATTATAGTCAGATGACAACAGGTATAAATGAAAATCACCATCAAAATACAGCCCTTTGGTAGGAAAATATTTGTCATTGTATGTATCTAATGTAAGTTCACCGTAGGTGCTGAAGTAATTGCTATTTTCAAAGGTGGTGCGCCTATTGCCCGAAGGGGTGAAGCCATCTTCTGGCTCCGGATTTATATTATTGATGGTTCGGGTGCTAAACTTCAATAATTTGTGTTCCACACCGATACTGAAAGCAAACTCTTCTTTGAGCACGGTTTGTAGATAAATCTGATTGGTTAGGTCTGTAACGTCAAGATTGATTTCACCAATATTGGGATCATCAGTTACATCGAAATTGGATTGTATCAATGCAAAGTCTATTTCTTCGTTAAAATCGGTAAAAGAGGAATTTACACCAAAACTCCAATAAAGGCCCTTATCTAAATAATATTGCAAATTGTACCTAATGTTGTCTCCCAAAATAAGGTCAAAAGAGCCCACATCGTCTTTTAAAAACAGGTTCTTTCTGGTAAGGTTGATCAGTGCACCACTTTTATATAAATCATCGTAATGAGCACCCATTTTCAAGTACATTTTTACAGGATTCTCTTTAATATTTAAAATTAGGTCGGTGCCCAAGGCATTGGTAACCAATTTATAGCGTATGGTTTTAAAGTTACCTGTGGCGGCCAGATTACTTATACC
>JABDND010000013.1 GCA_013001145.1 Croceitalea sp.
AAGTATGAAGAAAGTTCTAGAAGCGAAAAATATCAATAAATACTTCAAGAAACCGGTGCTTTTTCATGTTCTAAAAGATATCAGCTTCAGTGTTCAAGAAGGAGAATTTGCATCAATCATGGGTAAATCGGGGTCGGGCAAATCAACTTTGCTCTATATTCTTTCTACTTTGGATACGGAGTATGAGGGTGAACTTTACCTAAATGAAGAGCTGGTAACCGGCAAAACGGGGCCTGAGCTGTCAAAAATAAGAAATTACAATATTGGTTTTGTATTTCAATTTCACTACTTGCTCTCTGAATTCAGTGTACTTGAAAATGTAATGCTGCCGGCCAAAAAATTGGCCAAAAAGAGCCATGAAGAAATTAACCATGATGCTATGGAAAAACTAAGTATGTTGAATATTGATCATTTGGCCGCAAAACGGGCAGGTAAAATATCGGGCGGGGAAAAGCAGCGTGTGGCCATCGCCAGAGCCCTGATTAATAACCCAGCTATCCTTATGGGCGATGAACCCACGGGCAATCTTGATAGTTATAATGCCGAAAATGTGTTTCAAATATTTAAGAAGCTTAAAGAAGAAGAAGGACTGTCGCTTTTGGTGGTAACCCATGACCATGATTTCGCCAATAGAACTGACCGTATTATTGAAATGGAAGACGGTAGAATTATTTCTTCCAATTAGTTCAGAATAACTTTTTGTGAAAACTTAAAATGGGCAAGGTCGCCAATGATGACATCTGTTTCACTAAATCTACATGGACAAACGATTTTACGAAACCGGTCTTATCGCGTTCCAGCATAGCCAATAAATCTATTTTACCTTTCTTCAAATGTTGCTGCAGCGATTTAGCGATATGTTCGGCATCGATTCGACTATAAGTCAGTTGGGAATAAGACACCTTTTGCTCAAGCATTTCTGAGAACCACGCCATTTGATCTTCGCCTGCATACTCATCTATTGTTGAAATGTGAACAATGTCTAAATTGGCTTTTAAGGGTTTAACCAAATTTTCAATAAGCCAAGCAATGGCATGAATATCGGCCTCTTCAAAATCACTGGCATATGCAAATTTCTTTAGCTTAAATTCCTTTGTTGTCTTGGGCAATAACAAAACGGGACATAAATTCTTGTCGATCATTTTCTTTGTGGTACTACCAACAAAGAGCTTTTGCAATGGATTACCACCTTTCATGCCCATGACCAACAAATCACTTTGGTGCTTATGGACGGCATCTATTATGGCTTCATCCACCAAGGCATTTTCAAGTACAGTACACTCTAAATTTTCACCATCGGGCAAAATGCCTAGATGGGTGTCACAATAAAGTTTCAATTTATTTCTGCAGGCCTCATGGGCTGCTTGTTCCTTTTTGGCAAAAGAGGTACTTAATGACGAAGCCATAATTACTTTTACATCAAACACATGTAATACGACCAACTTTAGACCAAGTGCTTTGCTCAACGCATAGCTATATTTTAAAGCAATGGTCGAATTTGAAGAAAAGTCTGTGGTGCAAAGAATGGCTTTCATAATTAACTTCTAAGCTAAGATATTCATGTACTTTTCAAAATGATAATTGTCATTTTTATCAACTAAAAAGCGTAGTACTTTTAATTGTATAAAAGAACGAAATTATGGGCGATATTCAAGAAGATACCAAATGGCGGGAATTGTACGTGTTAACTGAACACTGGAAATCTGATTTGCTATTCTATAAAGATGACCTTCGTTTTTTACATCATCTATTGGATAAGTATGTGATTTGGATAACCAAAGAAGAGAATTTAGAATTGGTGAAGGGACTTCAAAAAAGCTTGCATGAATTGAAATTGGTCGTTGAAAGTTTACTGGAGCAAATAGCGGAGCATCAAAAGAATTTAGGGCTTTTGGTCACCTTGGCCAATATGTACAAAGAGAAAGAGGCAAACCAGACACATGCACAGTTGGAAGAACGGTTTGCTACTTTTGTCAAAGATTTTAGGGAGAACAGAAAGGAACTTTTTAGACTTTCTGACTATATAATTGATAGCGAAGAAATGGCCAATATCTTCAATGATTAAGACAATGACGAACACGAATGAACAAATACTCAAATCGCTTTTAATCCCAATTCAGAATCTTAAATGCGGAGGCTGCGCCCATACCATCAAAGAGAAACTTTTATTGTTGGAGCCGGTCAAAGAGGTGAGGGTACATATTGATGAAAGTACAATAGAGCTGTTTTCTAATTTGGATTTAGAGGTGCCCCTGATAAAAAAAGTATTGTCGAAAATGGGCTACCCGCCGCTTGATGAGCAGAATGATCTGGGCAAAAAAGTGAAATCATATGTTAGCTGCGCAGTTGGTAGAATGAAAAATTGATCATTCCTTTGGTCTATTACAAATCATCAAATAAGTCCAATTTTTGCCTTAAAAGTGTTACCTCTTGTTGCAATTGATATACCTGTTGCAATAATTGGTTCACCACTTGCAATCCCTCCGGATTAATATGTAGCTCTTGGTGAAGACGCACCATTTTTTCAAGCAAGGGCAACTCTTCATAATGAACCATCGCCTCTTGTTTCTTAAACTGCAATTGTAGCAACTCATACTCTTGTAGCACAAGAACAAAAGACTCTTCAATGTCATGTTTTTCGCAAAACTGTTTGATTGAAATATATTTTTTCGATTGCATAGCTAAGGTTTAAATATTGGTTTTTTTAAGTGCTTCAAAAAGGCCTTTTTGCTCAGTAGTTAGGCGGGTCGGGATTTTTACTTCAAAAGTAAGTATCAAATCGCCAAAGTTTCCTTCTTGTTTGTATTTGGGAAAGCCCTTTCCTTTCAATTTCACTTTTGCTCCGTTCTGTGTGCCCGGCTTTATGTTCAACTTCACTTTGCCCTCCAATGTGTCAACCAATAGTTCACCGCCCAATACCGCCTGTGAAAGTGTGATGGGAATGGTTTTATATAGATTGGAACCAACACGTTTAAATGCGGTGTTATTTTTAATATTGAAAGTGATGTATAGATCGCCAGATGGGCCACCATCGATACCAGGGCCGCCATGCCCTTTGATTTTAATGGTTTGACCATCTTCTATACCCGCAGGTATCGATATCCTTATGTTTTTATCATTGATGGTCAACGTCTGTTTTTTACTCTGGTAGACTTCCATTAATGGCAATTGTAATTCGGCATTGTAATCTTGCCCCCGGAATTTAACCCGTCTTCCTTGCGACCTAAAACCTCCTTGGCCGAACATGGATTCAAAAAAATCTGAAAAATCTTCGGCCGAACCCTGAGAATAGGTATATCCACCATAGTCTTGCCTTTGCCTGCCAGATTTCTTAGCCTGTTCAAAAGCATCGGCATGTTGCCAATCTTTACCGTATTCATCGTACTTTTTTCTTTTATCTGGGTCGGACAGCACTTCGTGCGCTTCGTTGATTTGCTTGAACTTTTTTTCTGCCTCCGCATCATTGGGGTTCACATCTGGGTGATATTTACGCGCCAGTTTGCGATAGCTCTTTTTTATTTCTGCTGCCGTTGCTTTGTTATCAACTCCCAGAACCTTGTAATAATCAATAAATTCCATTAGTTTATTGCGTAGTCTGTTATTTCACAATTAAAATACTCAAAATCTTCTTTTTTCAAGTTCCAAACGGCCTTCATTTTGGTAGGAACATAAAGGGAGTTTATTTTTTGGTAGTTTTCAAAATATCCGGTAAAATTTTCCAACACATCATCTTTATAGCGCTCAGCCTTTATTTGGTGGATTAGGCCCTCAGAATTAAAACTAAAAGTGCTTTCGGCGACAGTCCCATTAATTTCCAAAACTGCAGTCAGGGAGTTGTCTTCATTCACATTATATGTAATAAGCGGGCTTAAAAAGCCAATAGGGTATAGTGGTAATTCAGACAAACAGCGACAAAGAGCACTTTGAGCGATTTTACCATCATTTGCCATGGCCACTTTTTTCAATCCGAAAAGAGATACCATAATCTCACCCGTACCATTTATGCTCTTGTCTCTTATGAACATGGGGAACGAACGTGCATGCCAAACAAAACCGAGTACATCGGCAGTCATGTATTGCTTGGCAGTAAATTGAGTCCATTTGGCATTGGGCTTTTGACGAATACTGCCAACTTGTTTAAAGGTAACATGGCAATCGCGACATTGATTCAAAACCCCTACTTTGATCAAATAACTTTTCAATATTTGGGGCAAGTGGGCCATATCTTTTTCCGTAACCAATTTTTCGGTATTGCCCTTTAGATTGAATAACAAATTTTTATCGGTCTGCACCAATTGGTTGAACCGTAGGTACCCTAAAATCATCATACTGACCAGGAGAACCATCAAAACTAAAATAACTGTAGGGACCATGTTTTTAATTTTAAATAACCAATTCATCTTTCTTTTTCAATTGGGCATGGGCTGCTATTTCATCACCGCCTCTTCTCCGTTCAAGAGGAAAACTTAATTTTTAGTTCTATCTCATCTATAGTTCATCACCAAAGTTGAAACACCAATTGCCAATATTAAAAAGAGCACAAAACGCTTAAACTGCTCTTGTGTTATTCTATCCAATATGCGTTTACCTATATAGGTGCCAATAATGCCAATTATGAAAAGGATGGGTATCAGATAAAACACTTCCTTTTTTACGAAACCATTGTATGAATAGATGATGCTCCTGCTCAAATCAATGCCCAAATCAATTATGGCCGATGTTGCTATGAACTGATCTTTTTTTAAATCGAAGGCCGACATGGTTGCCCCACGTATGGCACCACCTGTACCCAACAGACCAGCAATCAAACCAGAAAAAGTTCCGCCGATTATGGCATTTTTGGTAGTGGGCATGATTTTCAATTCTTTCATAATAATAAAGACCAAACTGAAAATGATCAAAAAGGCCGCCAATGCCAAGGTCAAAAAGGTTGGGTTTAAAAACTTGCTCAAAAATGCTCCAATGGATACAAAAACTACTGCGGGTATACCTAGGGTCAACACCAACTTTTTGTCAAAACCCTTTCTAAAAAAACCGATCTTACTGATATTGCTGCTTAGATGAAAAAGCGCGGTTAATCCAAGTACGGTTTGAAAATCCATAAAATAATTGGCCATGGGCACAAAAAATACCGATGAGCCAAAACCACCAACAGTCCCCAAAATTTCAGAAAGAATTGAAAGACCAATAAAAATGGGTAAATCTTGAGTAAGCATATCCCTATTTATGTTTCAAATCTAAACCAAAGGCAATTACACCACCATGATAATAATCAGTACTGGCAATCTTTCATTTTTATTGAAACACAAAAAGCTGTAATTGAAAATTCACCTTATATGAAGTCGTAGGCCTACACCAAAAGGTTTTCATTTAAAAAGACCATAAATTCATCTTTCGGATTTTCATTGTAAAGCACTTTGAACGCATTTGCGGCATCATTATAAATTTGCATTTTCTTGCGAATGCCAGCCTCTTTGGCAACTTTGAGATAATACTCCTTGGCCAAATCCAATTTATTGAGATAGATGTTGGCCTCGGCCATGGTGCCCAATTTATCAACATTATCTTCATAAAAATAGTTCTCTGCCGTATTAAAAGCCAATTGGGCATACCCTCGCATGTCTTTCTCGCTCAAATCCATCATAAGGTGCAAAAAGGCCAAATTAATGGCATTTAAAAATATTTGCTTTTGATCGTCGTCTTTAGTGGCTATTTTAAGAGCGTTTTGATGGCATTCCAGTGAAGCCTGACCATCTTTTTCAAAGTCCTTGGCCAAATACCTCACTTTGTATAAGTCACCCAGTTTGTTGAGCAGATCGGCATCTTTCTTCGTTTTTTTATGCCTTTCCAATATGGCAATGGCATCATCGGTGCGGCCAACAGCCTCCATGGCATCCAATAATTCCAATAGACTCCGCTCACCCAGTTCCTTGATGTCGGGCTCCAAGCGTGCTATAGTGGCCTCATGCCCTTCGGCATTCTTGGGGAAATTGCCCAAAACCACATTTTCTGACATTTGAAACTTGGCGAAGGGCTTTTGTTCAATGGGCTTTTTGGTACTTTCATCAAGAACCTCACGGGCTCTTTTAGGCACCTCATCAAAAATATGTTCCACAACGTCGGTAATGGTCACATGGGTATCTGTAAAAGGTCTTTTATGTTGCCCTGTCATTACCTCCAACAAACATTCGGTAAATAAGCTGTTTTCGGCATTGGGCAGGCGCCAAGATTTTTGGTCGTCTTGGCATGATGAAAGTACCCACACACCCCCTTCGTCGTTCAATTGCTGTGCCATCTCGCTCATATGGTCCAAACCTACCTGGGTCATACCTTCAGCATGACAACAATCCAATAGAAAAACCAATTTGTTGGATTTGATAGCGTTCACCTTTTCGGTAAGCTCTTCGGCGGTCACCCACTTTTCGGCATAGTTTTCTGCAGTCATCCCATGAGGCTGAAGAAAAAATTTATGTTCCGTTTTGGCAGGAACTTTTTTTATTTCAGGTTTTTTGCCCAAAATTCGCTGAAAAAAACTGGGCTCTTTTTCCACCTCCTTTTCGTGAGTGATCTGATAAGTTCCACCATGACCGGAATAGTAAAAAAGAACGGATGACTCTTCGTTGGTTTTTTCTCTGAGCTCATCAAACCCTTTTAAAATACCATCACGATCTGCTTTTTCATTGGTGACCAAAATCACATTTTCTTTGGGATAGCCAACAAGGGTCTCATCGGTAAGGGTGTCGTAAATTTTTTGTGCATCGATCACTGTGTACGGCAGATCATCTCCTACACCAATAATCAAGGCGTACATATTGTCTGTTTGGCTCATAATTCTAGTTTTGGTTGGTTGTAGTACTTATTTAGGATTAATAAGGACAATTGGTCGTTATCCCCGCAACTTAAATTTCATCAATTCCAGTAATTCAATATTTCTTTGAACCTATCTTTATTTTTGAAAGGTTGAAAAAACAGATCATGGTGAAAAGAGGTTGAGTCGAACCACTTACCATCGGCAACGGCCTGTAATAAGTGTTCCATAAATTTTTCTTCATCGCCCATTGCGGCATAATACTGGGCAAAAGCATAATCTACATGGCCGTATTTGTACATACCCCTTCTTTTTTCCAATCTATCCAACATCTTTGCCGCTTCACGCGGTTTCTTGTTCTTTTGATAGATTACCGCCAATAAACTCAAGTCATTTACCCTTCGTTTGGTTGGATTGCGATCTATATAATCTTTGAGCATTTGCTCGGCATCTTTATAATTTGCCTTATAAAAATGAGCTTGTGCCAGTAGTTTTAATGTCTTGTCCTCAATATCAGTCAAGTTTTGTTTATTGGATGACAGTAGCATATCAAAGAAATGTCTTGCCCTTTCCGAATCGCCAACTCTCAAATATTCCTGGCCAGTTAACAGACATAGGGATCTCCATTCATCAACCCCGTCGGTAAGCTTTGCATTATCGAGTAATTTATCGACAGTGCTATAAGGTTTATCGCCTTTAACATAGGCCCTGATAAGTACTTGAGGCAAAAGGCTACCGCCTTTTTTGCCCATAACAGGTTCCAACATAGCTATGGCCGTATCATAGTTGCCCAATTCAATATCGGCAAGACCCTTAATATAGTATTGGAATTCACATTGAACGCAATCGTTAAATTCAATGCCCCCCATGGGAACCTCATTGAAAATTGCCGTTACGTCTTGAGGCCTGTTCACGAATTGAAGTGCCACGGTCATCGTACTCGCATTGGTCTCTTGTTCAAATGGATTGATTTGATATTCGTTGAGCAAATATTTGTAAGTATCACCGTTATTTCCAGAAAGCAAAGATTCCAATATTTTTAAAATGTTGCTTTGACGATTGTTGGTACTGCTTTCTTTCAACAATACCCCAACGAGGGAGTCTGCAATGGCATATTCCCCTTGATTATAATAAAATTCGGCCTTATTGACCTTCGCCTCAAAAAAGGTGCTGTCGGTCTCTATGGCCGCATTTACCAATCTAATGTACTCCTCGTCATCTCCATATTTGGCCTTTGCCTGCTCAAGATATTGAAAGGCTTCATACATGGGGGGTCTTTCTTGCAAATTTTCAAGCGGTTTGTCTTCGGTAACCAAAAAACCAAGTATCCTTTGATTTAAGGCCTCGATACACTTTAAAGGTTCATTGGCATCACATTCCACAGGTTCAAAAGCCACCAGTGTCTTATCCATATGTTCATCGGTGATGGAAGCCTGAAACAATAGTTTACCGCCGTTGCGATAAAAACTACCACTTATTACTTTTGAAGGTTTTAGATAGCTGGCGATGGTCTTATCATTTCCTTTATCAAGAATTGATGCTTTGAGCACATTGCTATAGTCTTCAATAATTTTGGGGGATATCACTTGCGCCACTTTGTTTTGCGTAATACCGTGCATAATCCAATCTACGGCCATTTTGCCCACAATATCCAAGTTTTTATCTGTGGTATTGTTGTCAAAATTAAGTACGGCAATTTTATCGCTTATTTCAGGATGTAACAGTGTTGGCATAATGACTGCAGCCTCCGATTTTATAAAATTGGTGCGAATAATAAAAAAAGAGGCCAATAGCGACAAAGTTGCCAGTGCCCCCAATCCAATGAAATACATCTTTTGAAACCTACCTATGGATGAAAGGTTGTGAACCCCTGTGTCACTAAATACCGAATCAAGCTCAATGCCTTCCTTTGCAGATGCTCCATCGAGGTTTGTAAACTGATTTGCATTTGATGCCTCTTCATAAAAGTCGGGCTTAATTTGATACCGCCAAATAAAAAAGCCATACAAAGGAAACCCTATCAATAAAATGATGAGCAGAACCGTGAGGGTAGCCTTGGGAAGATTCAAAGGATCTGCGAGCAAAGAAATTACCTGAAGCAATACCCAACTGGATACCACATAAATGGATAGATTCTTGAAAACATCATTCTCACGACATTCGCCTAAAAACTCACTAAATTTCATATGCAATGCTCGCTATAACAGTCATTAACACGTAAATAATTGAATGTATTAATTAGGAAAAGACCGTTATTTTCACTAATATAGTATAATAACTAATAAAAATCATCATCATGCCAACTAAAGAAAAAAAGAGTGAAGCTTCATCAAAAGATGGAATCAAAATCGATCCTAAGACAGCATCATCCAAAAGTGGGATTAAAATTGATCCTAAGACTGCATCTTCTAAAAGTGGAGTAAAAATCGATCCCAAAACAGGAAGCTAGTTTATTACAAAGATCAATTTCATCTTTAAATGAAAACAAAAAAGCCAGACTTTACAGTCTGGCTTTTTTTGTCGGGGTGGCAGGATGCCAAACCTATTTTTTATCCCTTGTCTATCAATGACTTACAACCAAATTTGCTTATGAGGTCACCGAATCGGGCAGATTTTTTTAATGAACGATGCACTTACTTGAACCGTTTTACACGAATTCAAAATTAAAATTAAATCCTTATATATTCATAGGAACCCCTATTAATTTTAAAGCTATGGTTTCAAATTATCGATTAGAAACTATCGTTGTTTTTAATTGACGCGCTCAGCACTTTACCGCTCCATTGCATTACGGGCAAAGAACTTCACTCACATTCTTTTGAACACTTTCCCAAAGTTTAGCGCAATTCATTCATAGCCTATTTCAGATTTCATATTCACCCTTATAATTAGATTAGCAACTTTGGGATAGCCTTCACCCAAATGCCAGCTCTCTCCAACCTTCCCTATCACAAAGGACAAAATTTAGCCCGAGACGGACTGCATAACCGGTCGCAAGCTCACTTTTATAAGCCCTTACTCGGTCGAAATTTAAATTGTAGTTACCGAAAAGGTAACAGCGAGGGCGCTATAGGAAGTAAGTAGGAAAACGACATAGAGTATTCTTCAATCGCTGTTATTAGCCCTAGAACTCTGTTCTCAATTCAGAAGAATATTCCCGCTTCCATATCAAAAGAAAAGGAAAACGCTCAAGATATAATAAGTAGGAACGAAAGATGCCATTTTGGCAATCAATTGACAACATCCACAATCAAAAAATATGGCTTCTGTTTTGTGCTTATCAACTTGAGCACAATAAAAATAAGCGCTTTTAAACAAGCTTAAAAAAGTTCGAAAATCGAGAAATGAAATGAAGGGATTGAGAAGCAAGAGGGTAACGCGCTTCGCGACGTTACGATATTTTAAGTCATTGGTTTACAGATATTTAAAATATACTCAAATCGCTGAATTTTAGATTTTTGCAACAAATCCTTTTTCAATCCCTATAAACACGCTCTTTTTTGCGCCAAAAACTAAAAATTATGGATTCATTTACGTCAATTCGCTTCAAGGAGCGTACCGCTGAAAAATTTAAACAATATTCAAAAAATGTGGCTCCTACACATACGGAGGCACTGGCCAAAATGCTGGAATTTTTTAAGCGCAACAATTGCTCGCCTGATGAAGATTATGGTCCTCATCTACTTCGATTGGAAAAGAGAGTCCTAAAACGAATCAATGCACTGATTGCAATCATTAAGAATATTGAAAAAACACAGACCAAACCTACCTTGGCAATGTTGCAAGCTCTCTTTGAAGCAATTGAAGAGCCAAAAAAGAAACCCTTGATGTTGGAGAAGAAAAGGTTTGACTGAATGCTACAAAGAGTTATTTGGGGACTCGGATGGATTTTCTTCTTTCATTAGCCCAGAAAACATCAAATGCCAACAAATAGTATCAAAATTTATAATTCGTTATAAGCCCAATGAAAATACCAAATTAGAGGCGTTTTAAACCTCAAAATAGACGGCTCTTTGAGTGGATATTAGATTTGTCCTTTGATCTCATATAACACCCTCCAAAATCCTTTTGAAGGCTATGTTGGAATTATTTCTCTGGTGCCAAGTGAAAAAAGTGGAATCTTTGAAAAATTCAAAAATATAAGTTTTAGGCTAGCCTATTTGTTTAGTTTTATATGTTTACTATTGTTTGTATATAGATACCAATGCTTGTTCACTACTTGTCCCAAATTTAGGACGGTAGTTGTCCCACAAGTAGTCCCATTTCTGGGATACTTCAAACAGATTCAATTACCTTCAAATCATATGAAGAGTAAAATTAAGAGCAGCAAATATTTAAAACCTAATTGAGTGACCTAAATTCCTGAGGTGAATGCCCAACTTTCTGTTTAAATAATCTACTAAAATGTTGTGGGTATTTAAACCCTAGTTCATAGGCAATCTCACTTACTGATTTATTTGGATCAAAAACCTTTTCTTTAGCAACCTCAATCAGCTTATTCTGGATATATTCCTGTGCCGATTTTCCTGTTTCCTTTTTGACCAAGTCCCCGAAATAATTGGGGGAAAGGTGCAGTTGGTCAGCAAAATATCCAACAGTGGGCAACCCTTCTTGTTGAGGCTTACCCGAACCAAAATAAGTATTCAATAAATTATCAAAGGTTTCCAGTGAACCCTGATTTTCCACCTCGCGAGTCAGGAATTGTCGGTCATAAAAGCGTAAACAATAATCCAGAAAGAGTTCGATGTTCGCAACTATCAGCTTTTTGCTGTGCTTATCCAAGTTCTGTTCCAGTTCAAACTGTATTTTTTCAAATAAGCTCAATATCACTTTTCTTTCTTTGGCGGAAAGGTGCAGTGCCTCGTTACTTGAATAGGAGAAAAAACTGTAGCTATGCATTTTTTTACCCAATTCGGTACCCAATAATAAATCTGGATGAAATAACATCGCAAAGCCTTTGGGCACGTAATCTGGATCAAAACCGCCTAGTTCTATTGTCTGGTTGGGGGCCATAAAAACAAGTGTTCCTTCATCATAATCGTATGGTTTACCTCCGTAGTGCATTTTGCAACCCCTGGTATCCTTCAGAAAAATTGCATAACAGTTATAATGGAAGGCATCATAGTCTCTGTTCGAGTAGGGCTCTTCGCCCAGCTTATCAAAATCAACAATACCCACCAAAGGGTGTAGAATCTCCTGATTTCGAAGCCTCAAGTAATCGCCAACGGTATTGATTCTAAAAACATTATTCATAGGTAACTCTAATTTATTGTTAAAGATAATGCATTGATTACCAGTAAATCAAACGACTTTTCTAAAATCAGTAATAGTGGTAGGTATATCCGTAATCCGGGTAAGCCTTTTTGCTCTATGAACTACTAATTTTGTAAAAAGTCGTAGAGGTCATTTAAAAATAGTGTATTATGAAAATCAAAATATTGGATATGAAACAGCTAAAATCAATTGTCTTTCTAACACTAGCCATTTCATTTCTTGGTTTTACAAACGGAGTAAAAGCAAAATCAAGCAATGATGGAATTATGAATTTGAGCACAAAGCAACAATCGATTGTTACCATTGCATCATTGACCGCAAAAGGCGATCTGGAAAATTTGGAAACCGCATTGGTCGAGGGTCTGGATTCTGGATTGACCATAAACGAAATAAAGGAGGTCATGGTGCACCTTTATGCCTATTGTGGATTTCCACGGAGCCTACGGGGATTGCGGACTTTTATCAAAGTACTGGACGAACGTAAGGCAATAGGAATCGAAGATGCTTTGGGTGCGGAAGCTGCCCCAATAGAAGATAAACGTACAAAATACGATCGGGGTAAAGCGAATCTGGAAGCCTTGGTACAGGCCAAATTGGATGGGCCTCCAGCCGATTATGCCCAGTTTGCCCCTATTATCGAAATCTTTTTAAAAGAACATCTGTTTGCGGATATTTTTGATCGTGATGTTTTGGACTATCAACAAAGGGAGTTGGTCACGGTTTCCGGTCTAATTGCCATCGGCGGTGTGGAACCAATGATGCGCTCGCACATGAACATCTGTTTGATACAGGGCATCACGCCAGCACAATTAGAGGAATTGGTGGTTTTGGTGGGAAAAAATGTAGATCAGGCCAAAATCGAATCGGCGAAAGTAGTACTGAGCGAATTACTGGAATCTAAAAAATAGTAAGGATATGAAATATATAGGATTATTTATTTTAATGAATATGCTAACATTAAATCAGACAATTAAGGCACAAAGCGAGAAAAACCTTTTTGGATTAGTATATAAGGGAGCAATAACAGAAAATGTTGATGGAGAAGTCAATCTACATCCTGTTACGTACCAACTGAACGGATTGCAAATTGCGGCAAACGTTTATACTCCTGCCAATTACAATGCTGCCGAGAAATATCCAACCGTAGTCGTCGCCCATCCTAACGGTGGGGTAAAAGAGCAGGTGGCTGGTCTGTACGCGCAGCGATTGGCGGAAGAAGGCTATATTTCCATTGCGGCCGATGCCGCTTATCAGGGTGCCAGTGGTGGTATTCCGCGCAACGTGGACATCCCTCAAAACCGAATCGAGGATATTCACGGTATGGCCGATTTTATTTCCCAATACCCCGGGGTCGATATGGCCAAACTGGGTTTGCTGGGCATCTGTGGCGGGGGTGGTTATTCCTTAAAAGCGGCTCAGTCCGACAAACGGTTTAAAGCCATTGCCACCTTAAGTATGTTCAATTCGGGTGTGGTTCGCCGAAACGGATTTATGAACTCACAATTGAACACTATCCAAGAACGATTAAAACAAGCCTCTGATGCAAGAGCTCAAGAAACTGGCGGAGGAGAAATTATATACGCGGCAAATGGCCCTATGATTACGGATGAAGAAGCGTTGGACAAAGTTCCATTTGACCTCTATCGTGAAGGGTATATGTACTACGGAAATACCCACGCACATCCGAATTCGACTTTCCGTTATACGATGAGCAGTTTAATGTATTTAATGACATTTGACGCAGCTTCGAATATGGATTTGATAGACCAACCCCTATTAATGATTGCAGGGAGTAAGGCGGATACCTATTATATGACAGATGAAGCTTTCGAGAAAGCCACACGCGCAAAAGCCAAAGAATTATTCCTTATTGAAGGTGCATCGCATATCGAAACCTATTGGAAACCAGAATACGTGAATCAAGCGATAAATAAACTAGCGGACTTCTACCAAAACAACCTTTTAAATTCGAACCTATGAGCAGCAAATATCTTTTAACGATTATCCTGATTGGAACTATTACCTTTTCATGTAAACAATCGGAGGAGAAAAATAAAACCGTAGATCTAACTGCAGAACAAGAATTGATTTTTCCGAAAGGGCAAAAAATAACAAACAACAATTTTGTCGGCAATGCATGGGTGGAAATGTTGGTGCTTGCAGATAGTGTTAACCGAAATTCCGTAGGCAGTGTTACGTTCGAACCTGGGGCAAGAACCAACTGGCATTTGCATCCCAACGGGCAGATTATTTTATCATTGGATGGGGTGGGATATTATCAGGAGCAAGGAAGCGAGAAGAAAATATTGCGTAAGGGAGATGTGGTAAAATGCCCGGCAAACACCCCGCATTGGCATGGGGCAAGTCCCGATACCGAATTTATTCAGGTTGCCATCACCAGTAGAGTAGACGGCCCTACGGAATGGTTCGAAGCTGTTACTGACGAGGAATATATGAAGTAGGTTCCATCAAACACTAAAAAATATTGGATATGAAACTCTTAAAAGCAAAATTATTTTTATCGGTCGGCATCTCGTTGGTAATGACTTTAGGCATATTTTCCCAAAAGAAACCTATTATCATACAGGACCAGGGAAGTTTTGCTGTAGGTGGCAGCATGATAATAAACCCGGGGACCTTTGACGCCATTAAGCGAGGACCGGAAGGTCAGACCTTTCATGGTGACCATGCCTATGTCTTTTATCAGATTCCAGTTGATGCGCGTAAATACCCTTTGGTCATGTGGCACGGATTCGGCCAGTTTTCGAAGACCTGGGAAACGACACCCGACGGGCGTGAAGGGTACCAGAATATTTTCTTGCGCCGTGGTTTCAGCACCTATATCATGGACCAGCCCAGAAGGGGAAGAGCGGGAAGAAGTATGGTGGAAGCCACGATTACCCCAACGCCTGACGAGCAGTTTTGGTTCAACATCTTTCGAATCGGGGTATGGCCCGATTATTTCCCAGGAGTACAATTTGCTCAGGACGAGGAAACCCTAAACCAGTATTTTAGGCAAATCACACCAAATATCGGGGGATTCGACACAGAAGTTATTACTGATGCGGCATCCCAGCTTTTTGATAAAATAGGCAATGCTATTCTGGTCACACACTCGCATTCAGGAGGATTTGGTTGGGTGACCGCCATGAAAAACATTAACATCAAGGGCATTGTCTCCTATGAACCCGGATCGGGTTTCCCTTTTCCCGAAGGAGAAGTGCCGGCACCGATTGAAAGCTCCGCAGGGGCCCTTGAAGCGGTTGGCGTGGCGAAAGAAGACTTTTTGGGGCTGACCAAAATCCCCATTATCATTTATTATGGAGATTTTATTCCTGAAAAATACGACACCAATCCCGGAACGGACGGCTGGCGTGTACGCCTTGAAATGGCGAGAAAGTGGCGTGATGCAGTTAACAAATATGGGGGTGATGTTACCGTAGTTCACCTTCCAGAAATCGGAATCAAGGGAAACACCCATTTCCCATTTTCAGATTTAAACAATGTGGAAGTGGCCAACCTGATGTCGAAGTGGTTAAAGGAAAAAGGACTGGACTAAAACTAGAGAAAGTATGGGATTTCCAAAAATAAGTTTGCTTTTTCTGTTGATATTTTTGTCCATCAATTCCTATAGTCAAGAATCTAATCCCGATTCCAGCCAAAGTAAAATGATGGTAAGGATCGCTGCGATTGAAATCGATTCCAGTTATTTCAATGAATACATTGCTATTCTAAAAGAAGAAGCTGAAGCATCGGTCCGACTTGAGCCAGGGGTCATTTGTATTTATCCGATGTTTCAAAAAGAGCATCCGACACAAATCAGGCTCTTGGAGGTTTATGCCAACAAAGAAGCTTATGAATCACATTTACAAACTCCACATTTTAAGCACTATAAAGAGGCAACGCTAAAAATGGTCAAAGACTTAAAATTGATTGATATGAAAGCCATTGACCCTCAATCCATGCCCGATATTTTTAGAAAATTGAATTGAAAACGGAATTATAACCTTTAAGAAACAGTCAAATGAGAACATTCCAGATCGGAATCTTTTTAATCGTAATAAGCGCAACCTCCTTCGCGCAAGAAGCAACCATTCAAAAGAAAGTCAAGGAACTCTCCGAACTAAAATGGCAATGGATGGAGGATAAGGATGTGGACAAACTGGCCCATTTATTTCATGACAAATCAAGGTTTGTTCACATGAGTGGCTCTTGGAAAAAAGACAGGGAGCTGGAAATTATAAAAACGGGAAGTATTTGGTATAAAAATGCTGATGTACACGATGTTGTCGTGGAAGTTTTTGACAATAATACCGTGGTACTATGGAATAGAATTACTCTTACGGCCCATGTTCGTGGTAACGATGTGTCCAACGAATTCACGGTAACGGAATTCTATAAAAAAGAAGGTGACGATTGGAAATTATTGAACCTAACGTTTAGTAGCGTTCGGGATACCCATAAAATTGAACATTAAGATAACATTAGAACACTTGAAATGATAAAAATAAAAACAACAATTATTGGGCTTTTTTTAGTCTTTATCACTGGTCAGGTAGCCCTGGCACAATCCCCGGACATTAAGCAGGAAATCAAAGAGCTCTCTGAACAAAAGTGGCAATGGATGGCGGATAAAAATGCCGATAGTCTGGCTGTACTTTTCCACGACAAGGCCAAGTTTGTGCATATGGGCGGTACCTGGGGCAAAGACCGGGAGGTGGACATCATAAGAAGCGGTCGCATCCATTACAAGAAAGCCGATATCCACGAAGTCATGGTAGAAATGCTGAACGAGGGCACCGTCATTCTTTGGAACCGAATCACCTTGCTGGCCGTAGTGGGCAGTAACGAAGTGACCAACCCTTTCATGGTGACCGAAGTATATGTCAAAGAGAACAACGATTGGAAATTGGCCGATTTGACTTTTAGCAAGCTTCTCATCAGAGAGTAATACTAAGGTGGATTGTCAAACAAATTGTAGTGTTAAAATGAAAAAAATGAGAAAAGGTATTTTGGGATTGGTTTTGCTCTTGGGAGTTACCATATCCGCACAAGAAAGTACAGAAAATGCGGCCAAAGTTCAAACGGAATTAGGGGTAATCCGTGGTGTTCAAGAAGATGGAGTTCATAGTTTTAAAGGGATTCCATTTGCCGCCCCGCCCGTAGGGGAATTTCGTTGGCGGCCTCCGCAACCGGTAAAAGCTTGGGAAGGGGAATTGGATGCTACGGAATACGGTGCCAACTGCGCACAGTCCGGATGGGGCGGCGAACCCGGAACCATTAGTGAAGGCTCATCGGAAGATTGCCTGTACCTAAATGTGTGGAAACCTGCCAATGCAAAAACCGGTGCGAACCTGCCTGTTATGGTTTGGATCCATGGGGGAGGCTTTGTTGGTGGAAGTGGTTCCGGTGCTGGAATTGCCGGTGATGAGTTTGCGAAGAAAGGAGTGGTTTTAATTACCATAAATTACCGTTTGGGTCGTTTGGGTCATTTTGCATTTCCGGCGCTAAGTGCCGAACATCCTGAAGAACATAAAGGTAGCTATGCCTATATGGACCAAATTGCAGCGCTACAATGGGTGCAAAAGAACATAGCTGCTTTTGGTGGTAATCCTGATAATGTAACCATATTCGGCTTTTCCGCAGGTGGAGTATCCGTACACTCTTTATTGACTATTTCTGATGCGAAGGGACTTTTCCATAAAGCCATAAGCCAATCCGGTGGAGGTCGTGACGGCGTACTTACCGGAAGGCCCATAAGGGAAGAAAATGCAAGTGTTTTTTACCCTGTATCGGCAGAAACCATTGGTATCAACTTTGCCAAAAAACACGGCATAGACGGTACGGATGCAGATGCGTTGGCCAAGCTGCGCGCCTTACCTGTGGAAGAAATTGTGGATAGCGGTCAGGAAAATGATGGTGAAGGTGGTCCAAGAATCTATTCCGGGCCGATTTTGGACGGCAAATTGGTAAGGGAAACTGCCGAAAGTGCCTACAATGCTGGTAGACAAATGCAAATACCATTGATAATAGGGTCTAATAGTGCTGAAATAGGGGGTAGTTTTGTCAATAACAGCAAAACTAAAGAAGAACTGTTTTCACTTTTTGGCGATTTTAAAGAGGAAGCCAAAGCAGCCTATGATCCTGACGGCATTAAAGAATTTGAAGAGGTAATTACCAAGTTCAATACCGATTGGGTCTGGGGAGAACCCGCACGTTTTACCGCCAAGTCTTTTGTCAAGCAGGGAGAACCTGTCTTTATTTACCATTTTGGTTTTGTACCGGAGCCTATGAGGGAAAGAATGAAATACGGTGCCGGACATGGCTCCGAAGTGGGCTATGTATTCAACAACCTCGATGCCCGATGGGGCAATTCCGAAACCACTCCAGAAGATAAAAAAGTGACCGAAATCATGAATGCCTATTGGGTGAACTTCGCCAAAAACGGAAATCCTAACGGTGACAGATTACCGAACTGGCCAGTGTACAACGAAAAGGATGGTGAAATTATGGACATTCAGTTAGATGGCAATGCTGTTGGCAAGGAGGATCCAAGAAAAGCTAGACTAGATGTGATCGAAAAGGCTTTTAAATTAAGGCGGCAACTACAATCGCGGGGTATTTGACGCGCAGTATAAAAATATAAAACTTAAAAATAGGAGTAATTGCCATGGATAATAACATCGAAAATTCAAATTTGGACAAAAAAGAAATCAAATCGGTCAACAGAAGGGAATTCCTCTCAAAATCTGCACTATTAGGAGCAGGGATTGTGGCAAGTCCAATAGCTTTTGCCAACGAGAAAAATTCATCTGACAAAATTGAGGGTTCAAAATCGACTTTCAAAATGGATAAACGTATGCTGGGTGCATTGGAAGTTTCGCCAATAGGACTAGGGTGTATGAGTATGAAAAGTGGCAGCTATAATCCACCACGGGATACCAAAGAAATGATTCCCGTAATCCGTGGGGCTTTCGATTTGGGCGTTAACTTTTTTGATACGGCCGAAGTGTACGGTCCCTTTACGGACGAGGAATTGGTGGGTGAGGCACTGCAACCCATTAGGGACAAAGTCGTCATTGCCAGCAAATTCGGGTTTGACTTTTCAAATGGAAATAGGGCAGGTCGAAATAGCAAACCTGAACATATTAAAAGCGCTGTAGAGGGCATGTTGAAACGCCTTCGTACCGACCGAATCGATTTATTGTACCTACATCGTTTGGACCCAAACGTACCGATTGAGGACGTTGCCGGAACGGTCAAGGATTTGATTAAGGAAGGCAAGGCCCTGCATTTTGGACTTTCCGAAGTTTCACCAACGACCATACGCAAGGCCCATGCTGAGCAGCCTGTTGCTGCACTTCAGAGCGAATATTCTATTATTCAGCGCGCCCTTGAAAATAAAGTAATAGATACCTGCGGAGAGCTGGGCATAGGGTTCGTGCCATGGGGACCGGTTTGTCGCGGATTTTTAGGCGATAAGTTCAACGAGCATAGCCGTTTTTCAAGTGACTCCCGTTTATCTCAAGTACCTTATTTTACACCGGAAGCTATTGAAGCACACATGGCGGTACTTACGCTAGTACGCGTATGGGCACGAAAAAAAGATGCCACCCCTGCACAAATTTCGTTAGCATGGGTAATGGCACAAAAACCCTTTATTGTTCCTATTCCTGGAACCACCAAATTACATCATATAAAAGAAAATCAAGGTGCCATAAACATTGCTTTTTCAGATGCTGAATTAAAAGAATTTAGAACCGCTTTGGAAAAAATACCCTTGGTGGGTGTTAGAGGTCCGGAAACCGCCTTAGTAGATCAATAAAATTGGCAAGAAATATATGAACAAGCTTTTGATTTTATTTGCCCTTATTTCCTCTTGTTTCTCATCTGAGACGAGAGAGAAACAGTCGAGCGAATCGGACAAAATTCTTGTAGTTTATTTATCCCGTACCAACAACACCAAAGCAGTTGCAGAAATCATCCAGAAACAAGTGGGTGGGGATTTGGTGGCTTTGGAGTTGGAAGTTCCCTACCCTGAAGACTATAGTGCTATTGTAAAACAAGTAGCCAAAGAAAATGAAACCGGGTTCCTGCCTCCCCTGAAAACCCGTGTCGATTTAGATAAATACGATATCATATTCCTGGGTTTTCCAACCTGGGGTATGCGGCTGCCGCCACCGATGAAAAGTTTTTTACACGCGAATGATTTGTCGGGTAAAACCTTAATTCCATTTAATACCAACGGGGGTTATGGCGTGGGGAGTTGTTTCCAGACCATTAAAGAGCTATGTCCAGACAGTGAGATTCTCAAAGGCTTTTCAATACGTGGTGGCAGTGAACGGGATGGCATTTATCTCGCTATCAAAGGAAATAGAAAAACTCAAGCCCAAAAGAATGTTGATGGCTGGCTGAAAGAAATTGGGATGCCTAAAGAAAAGTAAAATAAGACGATACTCTCGGGCATTACTTTAAAATCCGTTTCAATTTTTCCATATCGGCTCCAACTTTTCTTTCAACTACACGTGCATAAATCTGAGTGGTTGACACTTTAGTATGCCCTAGCAATTTGGAAACAGTTTCTATGGGCACACCATTACTCAAGGTTATAGTGGTAGCGAAGGTGTGTCTCGCCACGTGAAAAGTAAGCTTCTTTCTAATATTTAGTTTAATCGCAATTTCTTTGAGATATTTATTGGTTTTTTGATTTGAATAAACCGGCAGCAGCAAATCGGTATGCTGCATTTTTACCTTATATTCCTCAACCATTTTTAATGCTTTTGACAAAAGGGGAATTTTAACAGGCTGGCTTGTCTTCTCGCGAGCTACATGTATCCATTTATTACCGTCTATGCCCTGTACGATGTTATCCTTACATAAATTTTTGACATCAATCCAGGACAGGCCAGTATAACAAGCAAAGAGAAAAATATCCCGGGTTTGGTTAAGAGCCATCCGGTGGGATTCGAACCTACTAAGCCGTTGTAGTTCTTCTTCATTTAGAAAATCGCGTTCCACCTTTATGAATTTTAGTGAGAACTTTGAAAAAGGATCTTTGCTTACCCATTCCAGTTTCTGGGCAAGGTTCAACAGCTTCTTCAATCTTTCCAAGTGCTTCATCACTCCATTGTTTGATGGAGCAGGTCGATGTGATTTTGATTTGTAGTTTCGAAGGAAATACTCAAAATCTACAATGAACCCGTAGTTAATTTGCTTTAGGTAGATGTCATCCCTATTCTTATTTCTCCTTAAAAATTCAAAGATGTACTTTTCCGTAGTGCGATAGTTTTTCATCGTACCAGGTTTCAGGATAGTACCCATATTTTGGGTGTGATAGTCAAATAGTTCTGAAATACATTTCGAAGTATTATCAGTACCCAGGTATCTTGCCTTAACCGCTATTGCGGTCAACACCCTGTTTTCTTCCTGTAATTGACGGAACGATTCATAGAGTTGGTTATAAACCCTATCAATGGACTTATTAACTTGAACACTTTCCGCGCTGCTTCCGCGAAGCTTACCTTTACGCTCATCCCATAGGTCTATGGTGATTCTGCGTTGTAGGCTAAGTTCAATTCGTTCACCGTTTACGGTAATACGGGCATAAAGCGGTGCTGTACCATTTTTTACCTTGTTGGTTTTTGGGAGAAAAGTTATCCCAAAGGTCACCGGATTGTCCATATCATTTTCGTTTTCAGATTAAACACAATGCGTGAAAACGAAAGTCAAATCAGCGTTTCAGTAAGATACGCCCTTT
The DNA here is from genome assembly GCA_013001145.1 of Croceitalea sp. Lineage (GTDB taxonomy): Bacteria > Bacteroidota > Bacteroidia > Flavobacteriales > Flavobacteriaceae > Croceitalea. The sequence continues at coordinate 21,840 of JABDND010000013.1, forward strand.
TTTTGAGGTCACCGAATAGGTCACCGAATCGGACACATTCTATATGGTTTCATATCAAATTCTATGAAAGACCTAAAATCACAAAACCTTGACAATCATACGATTGACAAGGTTTTGATGCCATTTGATATGGCTAAAAGTCGGGGTGGCAGGATTCGAACCTGCGACCTCCTGCTCCCAAAGCAGGCGCGATAACCGGGCTACGCTACACCCCGAAGTGGTCATCTATATATCGTTTTGCTCCTCGTTTCTTTATTTTTCGTTCCAAAACCACCGCTTCGGATCTAGAAAATACTTCAATTCGCATAATTAATTTCCAAGGCTTCCCATTCTTGGTTGAAGGAACTATGCCAAGGTTATGTCTTTTCAGTCTTTTATCAATATCAGTAGTCTGGCCTACATAATATCTTGAACGTTTTTCGCTATATAAAATATAAACGAACATTTTAATTCAATTTAGCGGTGATCACGCCTAGGCGTGACAACCTCTTGCTCCCAAAGCAGGCGCGATAACAATGCCTTCGGCTTTGCAAGCCGGGTGAGACCTGCCATGCTACAAGCGTGGTACACCCCGAAAAGGATTTTCTTTCAAAAGGAAAAAGCGGAGAGACTGGGACTCGAACCCAGGCGACACTTACGCGTCGACAGATTAGCAATCTGCTCCGTTACCACTCCGGCACCTCTCCAATATTATTTAAATGAACCTGCATAAAAATGCGGTGGCAAAAATACCTTTTCCCATTTAAGGAAACAACTATTTTACCAATTATTTGAATTTATCTTAATTCAAAAAGCCTGTATAAAAGTAATCCTCAAATCTGGGCAGCCTTTATGGCTTACAACCAAGAAACTATTCAGGGTCTTAATAGCGCCTTTAAGGTGCCACTCCTACCGTCTGGCATAATAGTCTTTATATCTATGAATACCTTGTTTTCAACATCCACTTCCGGTATGTTCAAAATAATCTCGCCATTTTCATCGGTCTTTAGCCCAGGATTCCAGTATAAGGTTAAAATCGCCTCTTGATAAGCTTTTTTATTATTGTCATCATCCTTTTTATCATTATCAAACGAAAGGGATTCGTGGTAGCCTGAAAAAGTCAATTCTGCCTTCTTTCTATTAAAGAAGTTTTCGTCAGAACCGTTTCTGGTGTAGATCAATATGGCCCCACCTGCAGCCCTTACCCCATAAATTGCGGCGTTGGCACCATACAATAATTCTATTCTATCAACATCAATATATGGAATCATGGACATGATTTCGCCCAATTGAGTGGAACCCATTTCCGCTGGAGTCTGTGCCAGGGGCAACCCATCGACGACCCACAATACAGGTCCAACCCCCGCTGATCGGGGCAAAATAAGGCTGGGGTTAATATCACCAAGACCTTTGACCCATACCCCAGGAATACCCAAGAACAATTCTGGAATGGTCTTAGGGCTTTTTGGATCCTGAAAAACCACCCTACTGGGTTCAATACCATAAACTGAGGGAGATTTCTTGACTTTCAATTTTTCACCAACCAATGTTACACCTTTTAACATAACCAATTTCTCCGACCCCTCATCTTTATTGAATTTAGTCGCTTGTTTTTGGGGAAGAAATTGCTTGGATTTTAATCCCGTGCCCTTATCAGGTGTATTACTAATGAGCATTAGCGGTGGAGTCTCATATTCATAGGGAACCACCTTGACAAATTTATCTTTTGCATCTTCAGCGACCATTCTAAAAACGATTTTGGCCTTGCCATCAATTTGAAGCTCCTTCAAGTGAAAGAGACCGTCTGTATTTGTCACAGCTTCCTTGGCGATGACATCATTTTTGGTCGTTATCAAGATTTGGATTTTGGTGTTAGGCAGCAACGAATTATTTAAATCAAAGGCTTTGCCATAAAATTCCAAACCATTTTGAAAGCTATACTTTATTTCATCTGGAAGCGCGATTGTTTTGTTTAGGGCATAGTCCGCTGGCAATTTGCCCGTCAAAACAAGAAGATCGTTCATAAACATTTGATTTCGGTCGTTTTCAAAGGTTTTGATGAATGGACCTTTGATGTCAAAATTATCTTGCAACTGACCTACATTAATTGAAAGTTCTGTTTGTATTGGAGTTCCGTTGGTATCGGTAACTTTTATTTTGAGCTGCTTTTCATTGGTATTTATAATTTGATTCTGCATACTGATGCTGAGTTCGTCATTGACTATAAATAAGGGTCTCGTGGCCCAAACTTGTTCAAATTCGTCCTCCAGGTGCAGTATAATACTTCCTTTGGGCATCTCAGTTTTTGGTAGAACCACTTCTACTACCTCGTTTTTGTCGAAAACTATCTTGTTTTCAAAAAAGGTCAGCCCATTTATCTTGCCCCTTAAATACAAGTCTTGGTTAAGCAAGCCAGGGGTTGCTGCCACATGAACGACGACCCTGTCATGGTTTAAGTTGTTGACTCGTAAGGTATACCCCACATTTTCTATTTCCGGTAGCTTCATGGTTTGGCCACGATCTAACTTCACGTGATAGGTATTTCCTTTTTCGGGTACAAAGACAAAGCTGCCAAGACCATTGCCATAATCTTGAACCACAGCCGCGGCCATACCCATTTGATCAATTACCTCAAGCGTACCCTGTAGGGTTTTGTTATGCTCAATGACCACCCTATTCTCAAGACCTGCAATAAGCTGACCACCCTCTGGAAATACTTCTGCCTTGATGGTCTTTGTATTGAAATCTGCCATCCCCTTATTTCTACCTGTTATCATCAATTTTTTTGTGGCAAAATTCTCTGGGCCATAATTAAGCATCCATCGGGTATAGGCCCTTAAGTAATACAAACCAGTTTCAGACTTTTTAGGTATTTCAAAAGAGCCCTCGCTGGTTCCATTATGTATTTTATGGTATTGTGAGTGTATCAATGAACCGTTTTCATCAAGCAATTCAACCTTTAAGACTTCACTGGCACTCACTCTCAATTGCTCGGGACCAGTAAGTACATACGCTTTAAAAAAAAGTTGCTCTTTGGGTTTCAAAAGGGTTTTATTGGTATGCAATACTACCTGTTCTTGCCATGCAACCAGTGAATCCAACTCATTCATTTGATAGGTTAAAAAAGTAGCTGTTTCGTTATATGTTACCTCGGCTGGAGCTCCGGGCCCACTGCTCTGGGCATTACCCATGGCCATGGCAAACAAGAATACAACTAGGTAATTTAACTGAGACTTTGATGTTGGCGATGTCATAGCAATAATCATTTTATTAAAGGTATTACTCTCATTTCTAATGAAAATACTATCTAATGGTGTTCTTTCATGTAAGTTTAGAATGAATTTAACACTCTGGTATTCAGAATATGTTTCAACCTATTTTAAATAGGCAAAGCCCCTAAGTAGTCTTATTCGGGGTATTCCACTCTAAGGTGATAAATATTGGTCAATTTCTGTTTTAAAACCTTTTTGACGGCTTCAATTTCTTTAAAGGTAATGTTGGCGTTCAAGAATTGCCTGCCCTTCATTTGACCTTGTACAATTTTCTCAACAAATTCGTCAAGCATCTGATAAGTGGGCGATTTTAGGCTTTTTGAAGCAGCTTCTACAGCATCGGCCATCATTAAAATGGCGGTTTCTTTTGAAAAAGGAATGGGCCCCGGATACCTAAAATAAGTATCCTCGGTCTCTGGATCTAATTCTTGTTGTTTCTTGTAAAAATAATACACCAAACTGGTACCATGGTGGGTTCGTATAAAGTCGATAACCCGATCTGGTATATTGTTTTTACGCGCCATTTCTATTCCTTCAATCACATGATCAATAATGATTTTGGCACTTTCTTTAGGTGGCAAATCATCATGTGGATTGACATTGGTAATTTGATTTTCGGTAAAATAAGTAGGACGGTTCATTTTGCCTATATCGTGATAAAGGGCCCCTACCCTAACCAACATGGCATTGGCCCCTATTTCATTTGCGGCGGCCTCGGCCAAGTTGGATACCTGCAAAGAATGATGAAAAGTACCTGGCGCCTTATTTGCCAATTCTTTCAATAGTTTTGAATTGGTATCTGATAATTCCAACAAAGACACATCTGAGACCAAGCCAAAGAGCTTTTCATAGAGATATATGAGCGGCTGGGCAAAAAGAGTAATCATTCCATTAAGAAGAAAAATGCCAAAAGTGAGCAACTTTATATTTTCAAAATTGCCTTCATGGATGATGTGAAACGCAAAATAGCCAATTATATAAATTAGGGTTATTTGCCCTACCGATATAAATAGGTTGGCACGTTTGTAGAGTTCAGATACCGAAAGTATGGTGACAATACCAGCAATAATTTGTAAAAATATGTATTCAAAACTATTGGGCACCACAAAACCTAATATCAAAATCGTCAATACATGCACAAACAGACCCAAACGTGCATCAAAGAAATTCTTTAATATCAATGGCAAAATGCAAAGGGGCACCACGTAAACGTATTGTTCATTGTTTTTCACGACCAAGGTGGTTATAAAAACCATCAACAGTACGTTCACAAAGATGAAAGTGACTTTATTATTGTCGTGGTAAATCTCCGGTCTATACTTTTTTAGAAATAAGAATAGCATCATCAGCACTAAGGCAACCAATACAGTATAACCCAAGAGAATGAAATAATAATTGTTATCGTTCCAGAGTTCAGATTCAAATTCATCTTTGAGCGAATTCAAAATATTGAAGTTTTCTGACTCAACCACCTCGCCTTTGGCGATGATCAACTTACCCTCCAATACGTTGCCCCTGGTAGTCGAGATTTGAGATAATTCTTCTTGTTGTGCTTTTTCCGACAGGTTTTTGTTAAATGTTACGTTGTTCCGTATTACACCGCTCAATAAATCTTGAATATCGGTTCTGGCCATTCTTGATGTGATGGTCTGCGATAATTGCACTACACGCTGGTTCGCCTTATTTACATCCAATATTTGATTGGCATTCAATGGTTTTGCTGCATTATTGACGACCAAGAATACCCGGTTGGTCATGGAAGCGTCTTCAAAAACACCGTTGGCATAAACCGAATCCAGTATTTTCATTGCTAGATTATGGTAATAGACCTGTTGTGAATTGCTGTATTTGGCAGCAGTAAAAACTTGTTCAAAACGATCGTTAAGCAAAGTCTTTACTTCTTGATAAATCTCGTCGTCATAGGCATAATAAACTGTGGCGTTGTTTTCCAACGCCTTTTGTTCGGCTATTAATTCTTCTTGTGATTTTTTGATGGAAAAATCAAAAGGAGCATATAAGTTTTCATATTGCCAGGGTTTGCCCTTTTGAAATTCATACTTGAACTTGCCGCCCCTTGGAAAGAAAAATACAATTAAGGCAATGGATATCACATAAAGGAAATACTTGTATATGAGTGACTGCTTTTTATAAAAATTATCAAGTGATTTTCCCATGTAGAATGCCTATGATATCAAAAATAGAAAATAATAAATTCATGTTGGCTGTCTTTCTTCCTCTGCTAAGCTATGCTATTAATTTTAGTATTTTCGCAATACCAAATTCATGAAATATGAAAGAAGTTGTAATTGTATCTGCTGTGCGCACTCCCATTGGTAGTTTTATGGGTGGGTTGTCCAGTATTCCGGCCCCTAAACTGGGGGCTATTGCCATTAAGGGAGCCTTGGACAAAATAAAACTAAGTCCACAAATGGTTGATGAAGTATTGATGGGCAATGTGGTTCAAGCGGGAACCGGACAGGCTCCAGCAAGACAAGCGGCAATTTTTGCCGGTTTGCCCGATACAGTGCCATGCACCACGGTGAATAAAGTATGTGCCTCGGGCATGAAGACCGTTATGCAAGCGGCTCAATCCATTGCACTTGGCGATGCCCATATAATTATTGCGGGCGGTATGGAAAACATGAGTATGATACCGCATTATGTGCATATGCGCACGGGAACTAAATTTGGGCCAACTACCCTTGTAGATGGTATGCAAAAAGATGGCTTGGTCGATGTCTATGACCAAAATGCAATGGGCGTCTGCGCCGATGCCTGTGCCGTAGAGCACCAATTTAGCCGAGAAGATCAAGATGCTTTTGCTATACAATCATACAACAGATCGGCTGCTGCATGGAAAAATGGAAAGTTTTCAGATGAAATTGTTCCTGTTGAAGTTCCACAACGCAGAGGAGAACCCTTAATTATCAATGAAGATGAGGAATATAAGAATGTGAGGATGGATAAAATTCCAAACTTACGACCCGCTTTTTCAAAAGATGGTACGGTCACAGCTGCAAATGCCTCAACAATCAATGATGGTGCCGCGGCTTTGGTATTAATGAGCGCTGAAAAAGCAAACGAACTAAAATTAAAACCATTGGCGACCATTCGTAGTTATGCCGATGCTGCCCAAGAGCCAAAATGGTTCACTACGGCTCCGGCCAAAGCGCTGCCCAAAGCGCTGAACAAAGCTGGCCTTTCAATTAAAGATGTAGATTTTTTTGAATTCAATGAAGCATTCGCCGTAGTAGGTTTGGCCAACATCAAATTATTGGGGCTTACCGATAAAAATGTAAATGTGAATGGTGGTGCGGTATCTTTAGGCCATCCTTTGGGTTGTTCTGGAGCACGCATTTTGGTAACATTACTACATGTACTTCAACAAAACAATGGAAAAATAGGTGCGGCTGCCATTTGTAACGGTGGTGGCGGGGCTTCAGCCTTAGTTTTGGAACGTCATTAATCACCAAGAGCGTAAAATGCAGTATGGTATTTGCCATTTGAGCATTGTTCCCGTAAGGTTGAACCCTGCTAATCAAGAAGAATTGGTTACCCAATTGCTTTATGGCGACTTGTATCAAATAAAAGAGCAACGAAAACATTGGAGCCGCATCAAAACTGCCTTTGATGATCAAGAAGGCTGGATCGCAAACAATCAGATTCATCCAATCGATCAAACTTTGTATGAAAAGTACAATGGCAAGAATGACCATGAGATATCGACCGATTTTATGGCCTATGTAACTTCAGATAAAGGTGTTCTTTCACCTATAGTACTTGGTTCAAGGGTAGATTTGGCCCCTGTATTAAAAGACACATTTGAAGGAAATACTTCATTGACTTTAAAAGATAAACCTCATTTAGTTGAATCGGCCTTACTATATTTAAATGCTCCTTTTATGTGGGGTGGCAAAACGCCCTTTGGCATTGACAGTGCCGGTTTTACTCAAATGGTTTATAAGTTAAATGGATATCGTTTATTTAGAGATACCATTAAACAATCCAACCAAGGAGAAGCTCTAAGCTTTATTGAAGAAAGTGAACCGGGAGACCTTGCATTTTTTGACAATGATGAAGGTATTATTAACCATGTAGGCATTATTCTCAAGGACAATTACATTATTCATGCCCATGGCAAAGTACGCATTGACCGTATTGACCATACTGGAATCTTCAATACAGACGAAAAACAATACACGCATCAACTTAGGGTCATTAAAAAAATCGCATAAAAAAAGCCCCTCTTTCGAGGGGCTCGTATTCTGGGGAAACTTACTTATTCTCCTAACAACTTTTTGATGCGCATAAAATTCTCATTATCACCCAATGCACCGTAAATATTCTTGAGTTGTGCAAGAATACTTTCGTTGTCAGGATTGGTCTTCAACGCCTGTTCCAAAATTTCTGCACCTTGCTTGAACAATTCACCTTTTTGTTCCTTCAATTCATCGTATTTGGCCATATCGGCACGTTTGCTTGACATTGCCAATTCATTCATTTGGTCTATTAGACCATTCCCTTCATTGACGTAAGAAGTTGAAAGGTTTAAAAGAGCATTTATATAACCGGGGTCAATTTCCAATGCTTTTTTATAGGCATCTCGAGCTTCTTCTAAATTTCCTTGCTCCATATTAATAACACCTATATTATATAACAAGTCTGGGTTGTCTGGAGCCATGTCAGATGCCTGGGCCATCAATTCTTTAAACTTATCCTTATCACCCATAGTGAAATATAAATTGGCCTTGTTCAAAACCAAATTCACATCTTCAGGATTATCGGCTATGGCATCTTCATAAGCCGCCAATGCTAAATCGTTTTTACCTTGTTCTTGATAAATCAAGGCAATATTCTTTACAATCTCAGATCTTTTTGAAGGTGTCGTTTCTTCGCTAGGGTCTTTATGGGTACCCGCTTTAACATATAAATCTCTGGTGTTCTTGTCCATTGATTCTACTTCGCCAGTGGCCACATTCACAGCTGTATAAGTTACACCGCTACCATCGTAGTTCAACTCTTTCAGTTCTTCATAGAACTTAATGGCTTGATCGTAATTGTCCGGACCTGCTTGCACAGCACTACTTGCTGCATAATACAAGAAAATGGTGTCTTTTGGACTTAGACCATACGCTGTGTAAAGCTTGTTGGCCCCCTCAGAATATTTCTTGTTGTTGTTGTCCTCCACTGCCGCATTGACCAATTCAGAGGTCATTTGTGTCATTTTTTGTCTGGCATCGGCGGTATATTTTTCTTTACCACTAGCCTCTTCAATAGAAATAACCTTTTTGAAAGCTGTTACAGCACCGTCAAAATCAGCTAGGTTCAAATTGGCATTTGCCAGATTTGAATAATACTGTGCCTGCATTTTGGGATCGGCACTACCAATCATTGATGAGGCACTTTCCAACGTACTCTTCGCCGTTGCGGCATCACCCGATTTAAGTGCCTTCTCTGCTGCTTTAATCTCATTTTTCTGCGAAAATCCTGCCGTTGATATCATTAGAGCAAGAAGCATTACAATTTTAGTTTTCATCTTTTTAAAGTAATATTAATATTTAGTGTTTACGATTATTCTTTCGTTTCGGTGTTATCATTATCAAGAGCCGTGCCATCTTCGCCATGTATCTCAATATCACGAATATCGGTCTCCTCAACGGCATCCTCATCTTTCATGACTTTAGCAACTGCCGCAATGGAATCATTGTCTTTCAAATTGATCACTTTCACCCCTTGGGTAGCTCTTCCCATAACCCTTAAGTCTTCTACGCTCATGCGAATGGCAATACCCGATTTGTTGATGATCATCAGATCATCGGAATCGGTCACATTCTTGATGGCTACCAATCCGCCCGTCTTATCAGTAATGGATATGGTTTTAACACCCTTACCACCTCTATTAGTTACGCGGTAGTCATCTATGTTGGATCTTTTGCCATAGCCATTTTCTGAAACGACCAAAATGTTATCTTCAAAATTATGGACAGATACCATGCCAATCACTTCATCATTTTCATCAGCTAAGGTAATTCCCCTCACACCTGAAGCGTTTCTGCCCATTGGTCGGGTTTTGCTTTCTTCAAAGCGAATGGCCTTACCAGATTTTAGACCTAAAAATATTTGACTTGTACCGGTAGTCAATTTGGCTTCCAGTAACTCATCGTCTTCACGAATGGTAATTGCATTAATCCCATTCTGGCGTGGTCTTGAATACTGCTCCAAAGAGGTCTTTTTAACAGTACCCTTTTTGGTGGCCATAATCACATAATGGCTGTTCACATAATCTTCATCTTTCAAATCTTGTGTACAAATAAATGCTTTTACCTTGTCTTCAGACTCAATATTGACCAAATTTTGAATAGCTCTACCTTTTGAAGTACGGCTTCCTTCTGGAATTTCGAAAACCCGCATCCAAAAACACTTGCCCTTTTGTGTAAAGAACAACATGTATTGATGGTTGGTACCTACAAATAAATGTTCCAAGAAATCCTCATTACGGGTCGATGATGCCTTTTGGCCTACTCCGCCCCTATGCTGGGTCTTGTATTCGGTCAAGGGTGTTCTTTTTATATAGCCTGCATGAGATATGGTGATGACCACTTGCTCATCGGGTATCATATCTTCAATGCTCAAATCACCGCCGGCGAAATTAATTTCAGACCTTCTTTCATCACCATACTTATCTTTAACTTCCTGCAATTCATCTTTGATGATTTGCATTCTGCGTTCTTTTTTATCCAGTATATCTTTTAGATCCTCGATGGTCTTAAGCAATTCGTCAAATTCTTCACGAAGCTTGTCTTGTTCCAGACCTGTCAATTGACGCAAACGCATTTCTACAATAGCCTTGGCCTGAATTTCTGTCAGTTTAAAGCGTTCCATCAGGCTCTCTCTGGCGGCATCAACATTTGATGACCCCCTAATGATTGCTATAACCTCGTCTATATTATCAGAAGCTATGATGAGGCCTTCCAAGATGTGGGCTCTATCTTCAGCTTTCTTAAGTTCAAACTTGGTTCTGCGAACTACGACTTCATGTCTATGCTCAACGAAGTAATGTATGATTTCTTTTAGGTTCAATAACTTAGGTCGCCCTTTTACCAAGGCGATATTATTCACACTAAAAGAAGATTGAAGGGCAGTATATTTAAAAAGTGTATTTAAAACTATATTGGGTATGGCATCGCGCTTGAGCATATATACGATCCGCATTCCCTTTCTATCAGATTCGTCACGTATAGCCGAAATACCTTCTATTTTCTTATCATTGATCAAATCGGCAGTTTTCTTGATCATGTCCGCCTTATTGACCTGATATGGAATTTCAGTAACTATGATACATTCTTTACCCTGAACTTCTTCAAAAGTAGTCTTGGCTCTCATCACAACACGGCCCCGACCTGTATGAAAGGCTTCTTTGACACCATCATATCCGTAGATGATTCCTCCTGTTGGAAAATCAGGAGCTTTGATATGGGTTATCAATTCGTCAATTTCTATATCGTTGTTGTCAATATAGGCCATGGTGCCATCAATGACCTCAGATAAATTGTGTGGCGGCATATTGGTGGCCATACCTACAGCAATACCCGATGCACCGTTTACCAACAAATTGGGAACACGTGCCGGCAAAACGGTAGGTTCCTGCAATGAATCATCAAAATTCAATTGGTGATCAACAGTATCCTTATCAATATCTGCCAACATTTCGTCAGCAATCTTACGCATTCGGGCTTCCGTATAACGCATGGCCGCAGGGCTATCGCCATCAACCGAGCCAAAGTTACCTTGGCCGTCGACCAACATGTACCTTAAACTCCATTCTTGGGCCATCCGCACCATACTATCATAGACCGATGTATCGCCGTGGGGGTGGTATTTACCCAGTACCTCACCAACAATACGGGCCGACTTTTTATGGGCACTATTGGAACGAACGCCAAGCTCATACATGCCATAGAGTACTCTTCTGTGAACGGGTTTCAATCCATCACGAACATCTGGCAGTGCACGTGACACAATGACCGACATTGAATAATCAATGTAGGCTGATTTCATCTCATCGTCGATGTTGATAGGTATCAATTTTTCTCCTTCAGCCATGCTAGAATCTTATATATTTTTTGGGGTTAAAACATCGTCGCAATATAAAGAAAATGATAGGTAGCTAGAAGGGATTCATAGACTTTATTAAAAAAATTATCAACATGAAACACTGACAATAATTGTGGCTTGGAAAACGTTAAGTTTAGTATAATTTCCACCTTTTTTCGTGAATTCACCAGACTTTGTCGATAATGGGTACAGTATTTGACCATGGTTACAATACTTTTATTAATTTTAGTTGCTGAAAAGAGAATTTATGGATGACAATTTTTCGCCCAGGGTAAAAGATGTGATAGCATATAGCAAAGAAGAGGCTTTGCGACTGGGGCATGATTTTATAGGTACGGAACATTTAATGTTGGGTCTTTTGCGTGATGGCAATGGTAAGGCAATCAATATTTTAGATGCTTTGGATGTAGATTTGGACCACTTGAGACGTAAAGTGGAAATATTGAGTCCGGCCAACCCAAATAGCGGCTCTGCCCAAAAAGACAAAAAGAATTTACATTTAACAAGACAGGCCGAACGTGCATTGAAAACAACATTTCTTGAAGCCAAGTTGTTTCAAAGTTCATCCATCAATACAGCACACTTGTTGCTTTGCATATTAAGAAATGAGAACGATCCCACGACAAAATTGCTTCATAAGTTACAGGTGGACTATGACAATGTGAAAGAGCAGTTCAAATCAATGATCACCAGTGATGATGATTATTTGGATACCCCACGTGCTGAATCTTTCCCTAATGAACCCGAAGATTCAAGTGAATCCAAAGAAAGTTCATTTGGATCGTCAAGTGCACAAAAGGGAACCAAAAAATCAAAAACACCGGTTCTTGATAACTTTGGGCGCGACCTAACCCACATGGCCGAAGAGAATAAATTAGATCCCGTTGTGGGCCGTGAAAAAGAAATTGAGCGCGTTTCACAAATATTAAGTAGACGAAAGAAAAACAATCCACTTTTGATTGGAGAGCCTGGTGTGGGAAAAAGTGCCATCGCCGAAGGTTTGGCCTTGCGCATCATCAATAAAAAAGTATCTCGAATTCTTTATAACAAAAGGGTGGTAACCCTTGATTTGGCTTCGTTGGTTGCGGGCACTAAATACAGAGGTCAGTTCGAAGAACGTATGAAAGCGGTCATGAACGAACTCGAAAAAAATGACGACATCATTCTGTTCATTGACGAAATCCACACCATTGTAGGTGCTGGTGGGGCTACGGGCAGTCTTGATGCATCCAATATGTTTAAGCCAGCCTTGGCAAGGGGTGAAATTCAATGTATAGGTGCGACTACCTTAGACGAATACCGACAGTACATAGAAAAAGATGGTGCTTTGGAACGCAGATTCCAGAAAGTAATGGTCGAACCTACTACAGTCGAAGAAACCATAGAGATCTTGATGAACATCAAGAGCAAGTATGAAGACCATCACAATGTCAATTATACCGATGAAGCCATCTTGGCCTGTGTGAAATTGACCAATAGATATATGACCGATAGATTTTTGCCAGACAAGGCCATTGACGCCTTGGATGAAGCAGGATCGCGGGTACACATCATCAATATGGATGTACCCAAACAAATTCTTGAACTTGAAGCACAGTTGGAAGAGGTGCGGGAGCTCAAGAACAGTGTAGTTAAAAAACAGAAATACGAAGAAGCTGCCAAATTAAGGGACGATGAAAAACGTCTTGAGAAAGATTTGGCTTCGGCTCAAGAACAGTGGGAAGAAGAAAGCAAATTAAATCGTGAGACCGTTTCAGAAGACAATGTGGCCGATGTGGTCTCTATGATGAGCGGTATTCCAGTTAATAGAATTGCGCAGACCGAAAGCAACAAATTGGCCGAGTTGCCAAAACTTATCAAAGACAATGTCATTGGCCAAGATGAAGCTGTTGCCAAAGTGGCCAAGGCCATTCAGCGTAACAGAGCCGGATTGAAAGACCCCAACAAGCCCATAGGTTCATTTATATTTTTAGGACAAACAGGCGTGGGTAAAACGCAGCTTGCCAAAGTATTGGCTAAAGAATTATTTGATTCCGAAGATGCCTTGATCCGTATAGACATGAGTGAATACATGGAAAAATTCGCCATTTCAAGATTAGTTGGTGCACCTCCTGGATACGTTGGATACGAAGAAGGGGGTCAGCTTACCGAGAAAGTTCGAAGAAAACCATACTCCGTAATACTTTTGGATGAGGTGGAAAAAGCGCATCCAGATGTATTTAACATGCTCCTTCAAGTCTTGGATGATGGTTTCTTGACCGATAGCCTTGGACGTAAAATTGATTTTAGAAATACGATCATTATAATGACCTCCAATATTGGGGCAAGACAATTAAAAGATTTTGGCCAAGGGGTAGGTTTTGGTACGGCAGCCAAAAAAGCACAGGCCGATACGCACCAAAAATCGGTCATTGAGAATGCCCTTAAAAAGGCTTTTGCTCCAGAATTTTTAAATAGAATTGACGATGTGATTGTGTTCAATGCCTTAGAGCGCGAGCATATTCATAAAATCATCGATATAGAACTCAACAAGTTGTTTGGTAGAATTAGAGATATAGGTTACGTACTCAATTTATCTGATAAAGCCAAAGACTACATTGCTGAGAAAGGTTTTGATAAGCAATATGGAGCCAGACCATTGAAAAGAGCCATTCAAAAGTACATTGAAGATGCACTGGCCGAAGAAATCGTCAACTCCAACCTAGATGAAGGTGATACCATTTTCATGGATCTTGATGAGAAAAAAGATTTGCTCACCATTAAAATCAAGAAAGAGGAAAAATCTTCAGAAGC
>JABDND010000045.1 GCA_013001145.1 Croceitalea sp.
ATTCTTGTAGCCGCTGGCGTTCCAATTTCCGGAAAGAATTATACTCCTAAACTGCACTCAATCGAATGCCGTATAAACGCGGAAGACCCATATAATGGATTTAGGCCATCACCTGGTAGAATTACCACTTTACATACACCTGGCGGCCATGGTGTTCGGCTAGACACACATGTTTATAGCGGGTATAGTATTCCGCCCAACTATGACTCAATGATCGCCAAATTGATTACAACGGCCCAGACACGAGAAGAAGCCATCAACAAAATGCGACGTGCTTTGGATGAATTTGTGATTGAAGGGATTAAGACCACCATACCTTTTCATAGGCAGCTCATGGACCACCCAGATTATTTGGCGGGCAATTACACTACTAAATTTATGGAGGATTTTCAAATGGATCCTAAATACAAAGATTAATCAACCACCCCGATCAAATCGGGGTTTTTTGGCAATGAACTTAAGTTATTGGGAATACAATTCATGGTTGTCCAATTTGGACTTTACAGTTGTCGGAAGTGGCATTGTGGGTCTCACAACTGCCATAGCAATCAAAAAAAGATATCCGAAAGCGAAGGTGCTTGTTCTTGAGAAAGGTATTCTGCCCCAAGGGGCGAGTACCAAAAACGCCGGGTTCGCGTGTTTTGGTAGTATCTCAGAAATTTTGTCCGATTTGAGCACCCATACAGAAAAAGAAGTGATTGAACTGGTACAAGAGCGGTATGAGGGTATTCGCTTATTGCGAAAAATGCTCGGAGACAAGCAAATAGAATTTATGCTATTTGGCGGTCATGAAGTTTTTCTTGAAAAGGATAAAGCACTCTATGAAAAATGCCTAGAAAAACGTTTGTCAATCAATCGATTATTAAGGCCTATATTTAGGGGCGATGCATTTCAACTGCACGAAAACAATTACGGTTTTCAAAATATTCTGCCGCGTTATATCACCCATGAATTCGAAGGTCAGTTGAATACTGGAATGATGGTCAAAGCACTTTTAAAAAAGGCACGGGAAAAAGATATTACCATTTTAAACGGCCTTGCCGTGGAACAGTATTCCGAAGGGGTCCATGGCGTTCATGTCAAGACAAATGAATTCGAGTTTAAGACCTCAAAACTCATGATAGCCACCAACGGTTTCGCGACTCAATTGCTAAAAGAAGCTGTGCAGCCGGCCAGAGCTCAGGTAATAATTACTAGGCCCATTAAAAATTTGGCCATTAAAGGAACCTTCCACTTTGATGAAGGGTACTATTATTTTCGAAATATTGATAATCGCATTCTTTTTGGCGGTGGACGCAACCTAGACTTTAAAACAGAAAATACCACTCAATTTGGATCTACCGAAGTCATTCAAAACCAACTCGAACATTTACTTGAAACCATGATTTTACCCAAAACAAAATTTGAAATTGAAGCTAGATGGAGTGGCATAATGGGTGTAGGCCAGCAAAAGAGACCTATAATTAAGCAGGTTTCTGAAAATGTTTTTTGTGGCATTAGATTAGGGGGCATGGGCATTGCGATTGGAAGCTTGGTTGGCAATAAAATGGCACAATTGGTATCGTGATGTGTCTTCCTGATAAATCAAAAGTATTTGAGTTCTGTGAAAGCTTCATAGCACAACGTATTCGCGGAATTCAAAGCCAAATCAAAGAAGTAAGCCAAGCTTTGGCGTCAGAAAATAAAAGCACAGCAGGCGACAAACATGAAACTGGTAGGGCCATGTTGCAACTAGAACGGGAAAAGTTGGGCCAACAGTTGTTCGAAGCCGAAAAGATGGTCGAATTGTTTAGAAGGGTCGACCGAGACACTAATTCCCAATCTGCAGTCTTAGGAAGCCTGGTCATTACAAATTTGGCAAATTATTATCTGGCAATTTCCGCTGGAAAATACACCACTCCCGAAACGGAGGTTTATTGCATTTCAACATTCACACCTATTGGCAAGTTGGTATTGGGTAAATCAAGCGGTGACACCTTTACTTTCAATAATAAAACACATAAAATCTTACATGTATTATAGTCTAAGGGACTGTTTGGACTTAAAGGTCTCTATCATCGAGCATCTTTTTATCTTTTAAACGCTTGCCGATCAATTCTAGCGAAACATTCAAAAAAACCTGTGCACCTTCTCTAATTTCGGTTTTACTATAAAACCATATCGGACCTCCAATAAGTAGTTGTGATTCTATCAAAAATCTACCGCCCTTAAAAAAGTTGCGGGTAACAATGGCCTTAATCCCATTGTCAGATGAAAGTTCAAATTCGTGGGGATAAACCAATATTTTGGTGTCCAGTTCTGTGTAATTTTTTAATAATTTAACGGGGAGCTCATTGACTTTGCCAAAAAGAGAGGCCACGTATTTTTCTTTTGGGCTATGATATAGCTTAAGTGTTTGGTCAAGGGCTATTTTTTGCCCCGCTTTTAGCACCAATACCAAATCAGAAAAAGAAAGTACATCATTGGGGTCGTGAGTGGCCGTTATCACCGTAATTTGCTTTTCTTTCAAATATGGGAAAAGGCGGTGCCTAAGCTCATTTTTTTTAAATTGGTCTATATTGCTAAAAGGCTCATCTAAAAGCAACAGCTCTGGTTCTTGTGCCAATGCTCTCGCCAATGCCACACGCTGTTGCTGGCCACCACTCAGGTTTTTCACTTTGGTTTTGGCATAATCCGTCATTTCTATCACCTCCAATAGCTCATCAATGCGAGATTGATGGGTGTCTTGTTCATAAACGGAAAGAAACTGCCCTATGTTTTCAGTAACGGTGGTATAGGGCATTAGGTCAAAATTTTGCGAAACATATTTCATGTTTTCATGACCGGGGATGAGATTAAAACTAGGTCCCAAGACCTTTTTTTTGTTCCATGTAATTTCACCTTGCACAAGGTCTAAAAGGCCATATATAGCCTTGAGCAGAGTACTTTTGCCCGATCCACTTTCTCCCATTACGGCCAAATGCTTGCCTTGTTCCAAGCCAAAGGAGATTTGTGCCAACACTGGGGTCTTTCGATATGAAAAATCTATGTTGTCAACCTTTAACATATGCTCTGTTCAAACAAAAATCCGTTTTTACTAAAACGGATTTATATCAATATTATTAATCGTTGGCCCTAATCTTTGAATTCTTTTAAAACTGCCTGATTTGGCAATTCATCAAATCCCATATTAAAAAAGGTAAAACCAAAAATATCAGCGTATTGTTCTATTGTTTTGCTAACAGGGGTTCCGGCTCCATGACCAGCGTTGGTTTCAATACGAATAAGCGTGGGATTGGTACCAGCTTGTTTTTCTTGAAGTTCCGCAGCAAATTTAAAGCTATGGGCGGGCACTACTCGATCATCGTGGTCGCCAGTGGTAATCAAAGTTGCAGGATATTCAACACCCTCTTTCACATTATGTACTGGAGAATAGCCCTTTAAATATGAAAACATATCTTCACTTTCTTCAGAAGTACCATAATCGTAGGCCCAACCCGCCCCTGCAGTGAAGGTGTGGTAACGCAACATATCTAAAACACCTACTGCTGGCAGTGCCACCTGCATTAAATCAGGTCTTTGCGTCATGGTAGCCCCGACCAACAATCCGCCATTGGACCCTCCTCTGATTGCCAAGTATTCTTTTGAAGTGTATTTATTTTCAATCAAAAATTCTGCCGCTGCTATAAAATCGTCAAAAACATTTTGTTTTTGCATTTTGGTGCCCGCTATGTGCCATTCTTTTCCATATTCGCCACCGCCTCTTAAATTGGGTACGGCATAAACACCTCCTTGTTCCATCCATACTGCATTGACAATACTAAAAGACGGGGTCAAGCTAATATTGAAGCCGCCATAGCCATATAAAATTGTCGGATTTTTACCATTTAAAACAACCCCTTTTTTATGGGTGATGATCATGGGCACTTTGGTCCCATCTTTTGAATTGTAGAACACTTGTGTTGAAACAAACGCTTCAGGATTGAAATCAATCTCTGGTTTCCAGTACAATTCATAAGTACCCTCATCAACATTATATTTATAAGAAGAACCGGGCGTATTATAATTGGTAAATGAGAAGTAAAACTCCTTATCTTCCTTTTTGCCGCCAAACCCGCCGGCACTGCCAACGCCGGGCAATTCTACTTCACGAATCAAATTACCTTGATAATCATATTGCATGACCTTAGAAATTGCGTCAACCATATATTCAGTAAAAAAATATCCACCCCCGGTTCCGGCGGTTAAAACATGTTCTGTTTCGGGTATAAGATCTTGCCATGTTGAGGGAACCGGATTGCTGGCGTCAGTGTAAACTATCTTTTTATTAGGAGCGTTTAAATTGGTGACCAAATATAGTTTAGAACCTTCATTGTCAATTACATAGGTGTCAGAATTGGCTTCATTCAAAATGGTGACCAAACCACTGCCTGGTTTACTAAGGTCCAATAGAAATAATTTGTTGCCCGAGGTTGAAGTTGATGCACTAATGTAAAGATAGTTTTGATCCTCAGAAACACGTCCGCCCACATAACGGTGTTTTTGTTCATCACTTCCTCCAAAAATGAGTTTATCTTCAGATTGTGGATTGCCCAACTTATGATAGTACAATTTATGTTGGTCTGTTTTGGCCGATAATTCACTGCCTTTTGGCTTGTCATAGCTGGAGTAATAGAAACCTTCATTTCCTTTCCAAGCAATACCACTAAACTTGATATCGACCAAAGTGTCTTCAACAATCGTTCTGCTTTCAGAATCAATAACAATGGCCTTGCGCCAATCGCTGCCGCCTTCAGAAATTAAATAGGCCGCTTTTGAACCATCTTTGGTAAAACTTAGACCCATGAGTGAGGTCGTACCATCTTCAGAAAAGGTATTGGGGTCAAGAAAGACTTCTTCTGCACCGCCCTCTTTTTTTCTGTAAACCACATATTGGTTCTGTAGCCCATCATTTTTGTAGTAATAAGTATAGTTGCCTTCAGTAAAAGGAGAGCCCAATTTTTCATAGTTCCAAAGTTTTTCCAATCGATTCTTTAATGCATTTCGGTATGGAATACTGTCAAAATAACCAAAAGTGATTTTGTTCTGAGCGGCCACCCATGTTTCGGTTTCCTCACTACGATCATCTTCCAACCAACGGTATGGATCGGCCACCTCGTTGCCAAAGTAAGTATCTATGGTATCAACTTTTTTGGTGGTTGTGTAATTCACAATAATCGGATTTCTCTTTTTTTCAGAGGTACAGGCAGCAAATATAAGTACTGCCAAAACAATAAAGGATTTTTGCATTTTTTATGGTTTGAGAGCCCTAAAAATACCACAAATATGGTAGCTAAATGCACTGAATGATAAAGGTTTAACGATTTTTAAGAGCGCGAATTATACTTATTATCTTGTAAGACAATCTAAACCAATTTATTGGCAACCAAATATTCGGCAATTTGAATGGCGTTGGTAGCGGCACCCTTTCTTAGATTGTCAGATACAATCCACATATTCAATGTGTTGCGCTGTGTTTCGTCACGTCTAATGCGCCCCACAAAAACATCGTCTTTTTCATGGGCATATATGGGCATGGGATAAGTATTGGTGTCTGGATTGTCTTGGACGGTTACCCCAGGAGTGCCATTGAGCAATTTTCTTACTTCGGCCAATTCAAAGTCATTATAGAACTCAACATTTACCGATTCTGAATGCCCACCTGCAGTTGGGATACGAACGGCAGTGGCACTAACTGAAAAAGTACGATCGTTCAATATTTTTTGAGGCTCTCTGGCCAATTTCATCTCCTCCTTGGTATACCCGTTTTCTAAAAAGACATCACAATGGGGCAACGCATTTCTATTGATAGGATAAGGATAGGCCATTTCACCTTGTATTCCGGCCATTTCATTTTCCAATTGTTGTACTGCTTTTAAACCTGTGCCCGATACAGATTGATAGGTAGACACCACTACACGCTTCATTTTATACTGTTTATGTAGGGGATTTAAGGCCATGACCATTTGAATGGTGGAGCAGTTGGGATTTGCAATGATTTTGTCGTTGGCACTTAGTTCTGATGCATTAATTTCTGGGACAACCAATTTTTTGGTGGGATCCATGCGCCACGCTGAAGAATTATCGATCACGGTAGTACCCACTTCGGCAAATTTTGGGGCCCATTCGCTTGAGGTATCACCGCCAGCAGAGAATATGGCGATATCCGGTCGCGCCGCCAACGCTTCATTCAATCCGATGACCACAATTGATTTTCCCTTAAAGTTCAGTGTTTTGCCAACAGAACGTTCTGAGGCCACCAACATCAATTCGGTAAGCGGAAAATTACGCTCGGCCAATACTTTTAACATTACCTCTCCTACCATACCGGTAGCTCCCACAACGGCAACTTTCATTTGTTCTTTTTTTATTGACCGCAAATGTAGGTCTGATTTTTAGATACACAAGGAAAACCGAGGCTTTTTAAAAAAATACAACAAAATGTTATATTTTAAACATATGGAGCATTTTGTTATTCTTACTTAACCTTAAGAAGAATTGCTTTTGTTCTCGGCATAAAAAAACCACCGGGCTTTGGTAACACGGTGGTTTTGGATTAATAATGATGTAGCGGTTCTCCCTTTAAAAGAGAATCAATTTATTTTTTCAATAAATCACGAATTTGAGCTAGTAACTCTTCTTGGCTTGGGCCTTTAGGAGCTGCAGGAGCTGGCGGCTTCTTTGTTTTATTGTAGGCTTTTACGATCATGAACATCACAAAACCAACAATCACCAAATTGACAATGGTATTGACCCATTTACCCCATCTGATGGCATTTTCTGCTACATAGCCCGCTTCGCCTTCTGTTCCAGAAGTTTCAGTAAGCACATACTTTAGGTTGGCAAAATCAACTCCGCCGGCAAATTCACCTACGATTGGCATAATAATGTCTGCCACAAATCCATTGATTACCAAACCTATGGCTCCCGCCATGATTACGGCCACAGCAAAGTCAACGACATTGCCCGTCATGATAAAATTCTTAAATTCTTTCAACATTGTATTATAGTTTATAATGGTTAATAAAAGCCCAATTTACTCAAAAAATGAGTGATTCTTATTTTTATGTTAAAATTCTTGCTATTTTTTTACTGTCCTTTTTACCCTTTGAGATATTCCGGTCAATATTTCATATGAAATCGTATTGGCCGTTTTGGCAAAAGTTTCGGCAGAAAGTGGCCCCCCGAAAACAATCACTTCGTCACCTTCCTTACAATCGATACCGGTGACATCGACCATCATCATATCCATACATACATTGCCTATTATGAGCGCAGGCTGGCCATTGACCAACACGCTTGTTTTGCCCATCCCATATTGACGGCCAATCCCATCGGCATGCCCTATGGGAAGGGTAGCCGTCATCTTGTAGCCATCAGCTTTGAACGCGCGATTGTAACCCACACTTTCATGAGGCTCTATTTTATGTATTTGTGAGATGATGGTTTTTAAGGTTGCGACTGGCTTTAATTGACCATCGATTGCCGCATCATTAGCATATCCATAAAGGCCAATGCCACTTCGCACCATCTCATATTGCGCTTTGGAAAAATTTACGATGCCCGAAGTATTGAGCATGTGTTTCATAAACGGATACTCCAATTTTTCTTGAAGTTCGGCACCAACCTTTTCAAAAAGTGAAATTTGCTTAAGACTGAACTCCTTTTCGGCGGCATCTTCAGAAGCTGCCAGATGTGAAAAAATGGATTTAATTTTTATTTCTTGCCTGTTGTGAATTTGCTGCAAAATAAAATTCACATCACGCTCCCAGAAACCCAAACGATTGAGCCCTGTATTAAATTTAAGATGTACGGGATAATCGCTTTGCCCGTGTTGCTTGGCAACAGTTAAAAATTGCTTTAAAACCCTAAGAGAATAAATACTTGGTTCCAAACATCGCTCAATGAGCTCATCAAAATTTACGCTTTGCGGATGCAGTACGAGAATGGGTGTTTTCACTCCCGCATTCCTGAGCATAACCCCTTCGTTAACATAGGCGACCGCAAAATAATCCACTCTCAAGGCTTCCAATTTTTTGGCAATGATGGCCATATCACTACCATAGGCAAAAGCTTTTACAACGGCCATAAATTTTGTTGATGGTTTTAACCTAGCCTTAAGATGACTATAATTATGTTCCAAGGCATTGAGGTCAATTTCCAAAGTGGTCTCCACAGCCTTAACCATTGGAAGTCTTTTTTTTAGGCTCGATTTCTTCAGCATCCACGTTCATTCGACTCACTTTTTCCTTTAACATTGCCTTATAAAATGCAGCTCGACTTAATGGTTCATAGGCATCGGTCTCGCCCAGCAATACCAATTTATCATTATCTGATTTACGAAAGCTGTAATTTGCCAAATTACCGGTTCGGGTACAAACGGCATGCACTTTGGTAACATACTCGGCAGTGGCCATCAAAGCGGGCATCGGACCAAAAGGATTTCCTTTAAAATCCATATCGAGGCCCGCCACCACAACACGTACACCACGGTTGGCCAAATCATTGCAAACCATGACTATTTCGTCATCAAAAAATTGGGCCTCATCAATACCTACCACATGACAATCGTCGGCCAACAAACGGATATTGGCTGCCGCCGGCACTGGCGTTGAACGAATTTCATTGGCATCATGCGAGACCACCATATCTTCATTATAGCGAGTATCAACAATGGGCTTGAAAATCTCTACTTTTTGTTTGGCAAATTGGGCACGTTTGAGCCTGCGAATCAACTCTTCTGTTTTACCTGAAAACATAGAACCACAGATGACCTCAATCCATCCGAATTGTTCTTTGTGGTTTACAGTGTTCTCAAGAAACATACTTTAGTATTAAGCGAAAAAATATGGCTTCTGCCAATCCAGTTTAAAGAAAAACAAAATTAGTGAAAAATAATCCTGCGCAGGCCACCTAAAATTTAACCTTTTGTTCGTATGGAAATTACTCAAATGCCCTTATTTTTATGACTTAGAAACGTATCAAAGATGAAACGCAAGATTAGAGAAGAATTGGTCAAACTTTCAACTGACATTATTACCTCGCGAGAAGATAGGGAACTCACCGAATTATACGAAGTTGCAAAGGAGCTTTATGAAAAACTTGCGGTATTAAAATTCATTGATGAAAAGCTGAGCGATGTTGAGGTTGATGTTTCCAAGAATGTGCTTGCCGCACGTTTTGAAAAAATGGCAAACGCCGTAATGAGCGGCAATACCGCTGTTCCTGAATCAAATCCGCACGAGGAAGATATCATTACTCCCGGTATGGATACCATTAAGGGCATGGTTTCAGAAATGCCAGCTGAGGCCATTGAATATATTTTTGGTGATTTTATTGCCAAGCCGGATACCATGAAAAACGACAAAGACCTATTGGCGCCAGAACCTACAATGGCCAATACTGAACCCAAATCAAAATCTCTCAACGATAGTCTATCCAAGGATATCAATATTGGCCTCAATGATAAACTGGCTTTCGTCAAACATCTTTTCGGAGGTAATATTGATGATTACAAGCGGGTAGTATCCCAGTTGAATACCATAGACAGTGAAGAACGCTGTATTGCCTTTATTAATAATATGGTTAAGCCCGAATATAATAATTGGGAAGGCAAAGAAGAATACGAAACACGTTTGTTAACGCTCATAGAGCGTAAATTCTGTTAAAATCAATTCTTTCCGTTTCATAGGAGGCAAGCAATCATTTTATCTTATTAGTTCGCCTTGATATTGTATTTTCGATTTAGCAAAGACCTTATAACCTAAAGCCGATGGGAAAGTTGTACGTGGTGCCCACACCAATTGGAAATTTAAAGGACATTACCCTTAGAGCTATTGATACCTTAAAAAAGGTAGACCTGATTTTGGCAGAAGACACCCGTACCAGTGGTAAATTGCTCCAACATTATGAAATTGCGACCCATATGCAAAGCCATCATATGCATAACGAGCATAAAAGCATTGATTCCCTCATTAGGCGTTTACAGAGTGGTGATATTATTGCCTTAATTTCCGATGCGGGGACCCCTGCAATTTCGGACCCTGGCTTTTTATTGACAAGGGCTTGTATAGAAAATGCTATTGAGGTTGAATGCCTCCCTGGGGCGACGGCCTTTGTGCCAGCATTGGTCAATAGCGGATTGCCCAATGACCGCTTTGTTTTTGAAGGTTTTTTACCCATAAAGAAAGGGCGCCAAACCCGTATGAAAGAACTTGCCGAAGAATCAAGAACCATGGTTTTTTATGAATCGCCTCACAAATTGGTAAAGACTTTGACCCAATTCGCAGATTATTTTGGTGAAGACCGGCCTGTCTCCGTATCTAGAGAATTGACCAAAATGTATGAAGAAACGATTCGTGGAACCACGTCTGATGTACTTGCCCACTTCACAAAAAACCCACCGAAAGGAGAATTGGTGCTTGTTGTCGGGGGTAAGAAATAGAATCAATTTATCATTTATTCTAAAGAATCACTAATCCAAAAGAAGAATTAAAATTAAATCAAAAAATCACACTAATACATACTTCCATCATGCTTTCCGCTTTCCCAGCCATATTTGCCCAAGTACTGGTTGGCACTGTCCACAGCACCTTCTTCTATAGTGGTTCCCATCGAATCATTCCAGCGATTAAGGTATCCAAATAGCGATATAACACCCAACATTTCCACAATTTCCCCTTCGTTCCAATATTTATATAGTTCTTTTTTAATATCGGCATTAACAGTATTGGGCACTTGCGAGGCTGCTAAGGAAAAATCCAAAGCGGCGCGTTCAGCATTTGAAAAAGCCTTGTGGGTACGGTATTCCCAAATATTATCCAACTGCTCTTGTTCGGCCCCGTAACGCTCAGCAGCCCTTATGGCATGGGCTTGGCAATATCGGCACCCTGTGGCATTACTGCTCACCCAGGCAATCATACGTTTTAAGGCAGAAGTAACACGCCCTTCGTTGGCCATGACCGCCATGTTTAAATTAATAAATGCTTTTGAGATGGCAGGTCTGTGTTGCATGGTCAAGACCGAATTGGGGCAAAACCCCAAGGTCTCGTTAAAAAATTCTGCCAGCTTTTTTGTTGCGGGGTCGTGGTTTGGGTCAAGAGGTTTTACTAAGGCCATTTTGATTTTAGTTTACAAGCGTATAACGCTTTGGGCCGAGACCCTTATGAACGAATATAATTGTATTTTTAACCCTTACAAGAAACAAAAATTTATGCCGACTACAAATCATATTTCCACGAAATGGCTGGGCGAAATGGCCTTTGAAAGCAACAATCCCTCTGGTTTGACCCTTCAAATAGACGCGGGTTCAGAAAATGGAGGTTCTGATGACGGCCTAAGGCCCAAAGCACTCATGCTTTCTTCTTTAGCAGGATGTTCCGGTCTCGATGTAGCCTCCTTGATAAAAAAGATGAAACTTGAAGTGGATGCCTTTACTATAGAGACCATTGCCAACCTTACCGATGAACATCCAAAGTATTATGATGCGGTTGTGATTGAATATCATTTTCATGGGAACAATCTCAATCAAGATAAGCTACAGCGGGCTGTTGACCTTTCCGTTGAAAAATATTGTGGGGTCATGGAAATGTTCAGAAAGTTTGCCAACTTGGAAATCAAAACATTTTATCATAATTCAAATTAAACGTTTTGCGCTGGACCATAAAGCCAAAGCCGGATAGCATAGAAATTGAAAGACTTTCAAAAACCCTGAAAGTTGATAAATTGATTGCCCATTTATTGCTACAGCGGGGTATCTCGACCTATGAGGAGGCCAAACTTTTTTTTAGGCCGCAGTTGAAACACCTACATGACCCATTTTTAATGCAAGATATGGCCGTTGCCGTTGCTCGCATTGAACAAGCCATCTCAAGTGGTGAAAATATTTTGGTATATGGAGATTATGACGTAGATGGTACCACGGCCGTAGCCTTGATGACTTCTTATTTAATGACCTATTACCCCAATGTGGCCACCTATATTCCCGATCGATATGATGAAGGTTATGGCATTTCTTTAAAGGGGATAGATTTTGCCGAGGACAATGGTTTTACGTTGATCATTGCCCTTGACTGTGGGGTTAAGGCCGTAGCGCAAGTCGATTATGCCAAACAAAAGGGCATTGACTTCATTATATGTGACCATCACCGACCAGGGCCAGATCTGCCCAATGCCGTTGCTATTTTAGACCCCAAACGTGACGATTGCCAGTACCCGTTTAAGGAATTGTGTGGTTGTGGGGTGGGCTTTAAATTAATACAGGCATTGGCAAAAAACCGCGGACAAACCATTGATGATCTGCTACCATATTTAGACTTGGTGGCGACGGCCATTGGAGCTGATATCGTACCCATAACTGGCGAAAATAGAGTTTTGGCATATTTTGGCCTTCAGCTAATAAACGAATTTCCAAGAGCCGGTTTTAAGGCAATTATCAATCAAATCAAAAAGAATGAATTGACCATTACCGATGTGGTCTTTATCATAGCGCCTCGTATCAATGCAGCCGGTAGAATGAAACATGGGCAACATGCCGTGAATTTGTTAATGGAGACAAATATGGCCGAGGCTGAAAATTTTGCGGCGGCCATTGAAAAATTCAATACAGAACGACGTTCTTTAGACCAGGAGATTACCGATGCAGCTTTAAAGCAAATACAATTGAACAAAGAGGAAGAAAGGTTTACCTCGGTAGTTTACGATCAAAATTGGCATAAGGGGGTCATTGGTATAGTCGCATCAAGATTAACCGAGACCTATTATCGCCCAACTCTGGTGTTTACCAAAAGCGGCGACAAGCTGGCCGCATCGGCACGCTCTGTCAAAGGTTTCGATGTTTACAATGCTTTGGAAGGCTGCTCGGATTGCATCGAACAGTTTGGAGGGCATAAATACGCGGCAGGCCTTACCTTACTTGAAACGCAATATGAAAGGTTTAAAAAACAATTTGAAAAGGTAGTTGCCGAGTCCATTGACCCTCAATTATTATTCCCAGAACTGAGTATTGATACCGCCATAGAGCTACATCAGATCACTCCAAAACTAATGCGTATTTTGAAGCAGTTTGCCCCTTTTGGTCCTGGGAACATGAGTCCGGTTTTTATGGCGGAAAATGTTCAAGACACCGGGTACGGCAAGGGCGTGGGAGAAGAGGAAAAACACTTGAAATTAACTGTGACTCAAAAGGGTTCAAAACCCATTGGGGCCATTGGGTTTAATTTGGGTGATAAAATAGGTGCTGTTAAAAGCAAGAATCGTTTTGACATTGCATTTTCTTTGGATGAAAACGAATGGAATGGCCAGGTGAGTCTTCAATTGAAACTCAAAGACCTTCGTTAAGTACTATGGACCCTTACGCTGCCCTCCGTTTTAAAGAGTTCAATATTTTTTTAATGGTTCGTTTTGCAATGGTCTTTGCTTGGTCCATGCAATTTATTGTCATTGAATGGCAGGTATATTCCATGACCAAAGACCCTTTATCTTTAGGACTCATAGGGTTGATGGAAATCATTCCCGCGGTTTCCATGGCCTTATTTGCAGGCCATGTAGTTGACCAAAACGAAAAGCGAAACCTATTGATCAAATGCATATTGGGCTTTTCAATGATAAGTGTTGGACTCTTTGTACTGAGCCATCCTTCCGTCGAAAAATCTTTTCAAACGAATCAAATACTTTATGCCATTTACGTTCTCGTTTTTTTAGGAGGTATTATCCGGGCTTTCTTAGGGCCTACGGTCTTTTCTTTATTGGCGTTGATCGTCCCCAAAAAAATATATCCCAATGCCGCTACTTGGAGTAGTTCAACATGGCAATTAGCATCGGTTTTGGGCCCAGCTTT
>JABDND010000071.1 GCA_013001145.1 Croceitalea sp.
AACCGGAATTTGCCGAGGTGCCTGGCCAGTGGGGTACCATTTGGCTCTTACCGGGTAGTACGGGTCATCAAATTGAACATTTGATACTTAAAAATGCCACAGTAGGCCTCTTGGTAGATGGCACGGAAAATGATGACACCCCTACCCTCACCTTAAATAATAGTCAGCTGTTCAATAGTTCCAATAGCAATCTATGGGCACGAACTGCGAATATTAATGCAACAAATACGGTTTTGGGCAATGCAGGGAGTGCTTCATTCTATGCCAACTTGGGCGGCCAATATGATTTTAAACATTGCACGATTGCAAATTATTGGACCAATGGTTTTAGAAGTTTTCCGGCATTGCTCATAGATAACTTCATTCTTTTTCAAGATGGCAGCAGCATCGCAAGCGATTTGGTTAAGGCCAACTTCTCCAACTGCATAATAGATGGCAATAAAAATCTGGAACTCTTATTGGTGAATAATGAAATCAATGCATTCAACTTCGCATTTTTGAATTGCTCCATACAATTCAATGACATCAACAATGATTTTGTTGATAACCCCTTCTATGATTTTTCAGACACCAATTTCTACGAAAATAGCGTTCAGAATATAATGACCAAATTTATAGACGCCAGGAACAATAGGTTTCAATTAAATGAAGATTCTGAAGCCATTGACCGCGGTAATATAGGGGTCGCCAATCAAGTTCCAATTGACCTTCAGGGCAACAGCAGAACGGCCAGTCCCGATTTGGGAGCCTATGAATTCATACTTCAAAACTAGTTTTTTGCCTTTGGAATTTTATAGGAAAACCATAGTTTTTTTGTGGGAAAAATGCAACACGGATTCATCTGGGCTTAGTACCTTGTCCTCAATATTTTGGCCATGGAATACACATTTGCCATTATTGATGCTAACGCTTCGTCAAATTTGCAATTGCAGATGCAATTACAAGAGCATGGTGACTTCTATTTTGCCGGTAGTGCCACCAATGCAGGCGATGGATTAAACCTTATTCTTAAATTTTTGCCAGATGTGGTCATCATCAATCTCAGCGATCACGCCCACGAGTGTTTACAAATGGTGACCGAACTGCACCAATACCTTCAAAGTATACCTATTTTCATAGGAGTTTCAAAGACGAAAAACTTGGCCTATGATGCCATCAAAAAAGGGTTTTTTGACTATTGGTTGCTACCACACAATGAGTTTGAAATACGCAAAACGCTATTAAAATTACGAAAACAAGTTCCCAAAGAAACTGTACCCACAACCTTGTGCTTAAAAACCTATAGTGATTACCACTATATTGATACCCGCGAGATCTTGTATTTGCGGGCAGATAACAATGCAACTGATTTCTTCATGCGCGATGGTGATAAAATCAGCGCCTTAAAAACCTTGAAATCATTCGAATTGACCTTACCCAAAAATTTTATACGCATTCATCAAAGCTACATCTTGAACAGCAGATATGTTTCACGCATCAATTATGGTAAATCAACCTGCACCCTTAAAAATACGGCAGACCACCTTCCCTTCTCCAAAACCTACAAGGAGCGCATTGACGAATTAAAGCAATTGCTCTCCAAAAACGCCATTAAGACTTCTAATTAGTCAAATTCTTCTAAAACCATGTCGTTTACTCAAAAATATAGGTTGAATACCCTTTTTTGTGGGAATTTACGCTCATAACTAGTGCGCTTTCTAATTTGCTTCTCGTAATATCCAACACATATTCTACTAACGTTAAAACACACAAATCGATGAAAAAAGTTTTAAGCATTTTCGCTATCATGGTATTCACTATAGGTCTGGTTTCTTGCGAAGCAGAAAGCACTGCAGACCAAGACAATCTTTACATTGACGCTCCAGATGGGGATGATACAGGAGACACCGGAAGGGACGGAAGCGGTACTTGATTTTACTACAACATTATTAAACCCCAAATAGTAGTATTTGGGGTTTTTTTGTATCTTGTCTGTAGGTAATTTCGTTACAAATAGATGCTACATGCTTTTGAAAAAGGGTCTCCTACTTTTGCTGTTATTCTCTTTTATTGCCTGCATTGAGAATGCCCCAAAAACAGAAAACAAACTTGTTACTAATGAAATTAAGGTTCAAAATTGGATACAAAAGCTTCGAAAGTCAGACGAAATAAGTGATACTGATAAACATGTCTTGCTCCAAAAAGCGCTGGATTCCCTGAAGGATAAACCCGATAATTTTGAAAAAGCACATATCCTCAATGACATTTCTTTATCATACTTGAACTTAAAGGACTCTATCAATTTCATTAAAACCAATTCAGAACTTCAGCAGCTATCAAAAAAGTTGGGGTATAAAAAATTTTTGGGATTAGCTCATTGGGATTTAGGTTTTTTTTATCAAAATATTAATGCCGACAGTGCCTATCATCATTTTAAAAAAGCCTATACAGCGTTCACTTCAAGTACATTAAAAGAAGACGAAATTCAATATCCAGCGAAAATGTTATTGAATATGTCAATTGTTTTACAAGAGATGAAGGATTATGCAGGAGCCGAAGTTCATGCCATCAGGGCCATTGAAGAACTCAATATTGTCGAAAGACCTAAATTTTTATTCATTGCTTATAATACATTAGCCGTTATACAAAATGGGATGCAAAAATTCGACAAGTCTTTGGAATACCACTATAGAGCTAAAGAAATGATTGATTTGGCTCCCGAAGAAAAGCAAGCAGAATTTGCAGCTATAAATGCCAATAACATTGCCCACATATATTTACGAAAAAAGGAATACGCGACTGCCTTTGAATTATTTAATGATTTAGAGTCCAACATTCAATTAAAAACAATTAGGCCTGGTTTATACGCCAAAGTATTGGGCAGCAAGGCATACAGCGGTTTTAAAACCAATGCACTTGAAATTAAGGAAGTTGAGGAATTACTGGAAAAATCAAATATATTATTGGACAGTCTTGACGACCGCTATAACCTAGCAAGAAATCACGAGTTCCAGGCCGAAATTTTGGCCGCCAAAAAGGACACCGTAAAAGCCATTACTTATGCAACTTTGGCAAAATCTATTGCCGAAGAAACCGCCAATAATGATCGCGTTTTAAGTTCACTTAAGCTTTTGACCACCTTGGACGGCAAAAATAGCCGAGCATACGCCGATGCATACTTCAATCTGAATGAAGATCTGCAACAGCAAGAGCGATTGGTACAAGATAAGTTTGCCCGTATACGCATGGAAACGGATGAAATTCTGGTACAGAACGAAATATTAACCCGGCAAAGAATCATTCTTGCGATCATCACTTTGGGGTTGATGGTTTTCGGTATTGCTGTCTTCATCATCGTCAACCAAAGGGTGCTCAATCAAAAGTTACGGTTTGGTCAAAAGCAACAAGAAAGCAACCAAGAAATCTACAATCTCATGCTTTCCCAATACGGTAAAATGGAAGAAGGTAAAAAACTGGAACAAAAACGTGTTTCTGAAGAACTTCATGACGGCATTCTTGGCCAAATGTTGGGCATACGTTTGGTTTTAAGCGGACTCAATGAACGCAATGACGAGGCTTCGATGCAACAGCGGGCCGAATTGATCGAAAAATTACGCGATTTGGAAGAAGAAATCCGCACCATTTCACATGAGTTGAACCAATCGGCCTACGAAAAAGTGCATAATTTTATCATTGCCATTGAAGAATTGGTCAAAACCATAGACGCCACGTCAGACATTAATGTGAACTTCACATATGACAAAAACATCAATTGGGATCATTTACAGGGCGATTTGAAAATAAATAGTTACCGAATTATTCAAGAGTGTATACAAAACAGTATTAAACACGCGCAATGCAAAAACATCAATATCCGTTTTGAATATCATAATAAATTGTTAAATTTATCTGTGGCAGACGATGGGGTTGGTTTTGATACCACCAAAGGAAAGCGTGGTATAGGAATCAAAAACATAGTTTCACGTGTTAAAAAATTGAATGGAACATTAGAAATTAACAGTATCATCAATAAAGGAACGACCATTACAGTGGCAATTCCAATAATTTTTGATAGCATTAATGATCCAAATTCAAAAGTTTCACGTAAAATTGCCCAAGAAGCCTAGTTAGATAGAAAGAGCGATTTATGAAAACACTTCGAATATTAGCGGTCGATGATCATGAGATGACCATGTTGGGTTACAAATTCATCTTGGAACGTATTGTTTTTGATGACTACAATATCATAGTGGATACTGCAAACACCTATGAAAGTGGTAAAAGCAAGATTGAAGAATCTGCCAATTCTTTTAAATATGACATCATGTTTCTTGATGTTCAATTATTCCCCCCTAACGAAGAACAACCTTATAATGGCGAAGACCTGGGCATTTTGGCCCGCAAGCTGGTGCCGGAATCGAAAATAATTTTTATGTCGTCCTTTAGTGACAATTATCGTATCAATAGTATTTTGACAACGGTCGACCCCGATGGTTATATGGTCAAAACCGATATTGATCCAAAATCATTGGAGCATGCCGTTCGTACGGTCATTACCGAGCCGCCCTATTACTCTTCCAAAGCCTTAGTGGCCATACGCAAAAAAATGTCCAACGATATCATGTTGGACGAAAACGATAAAAAGATTTTGTATCACTTATCGGCGGGCACAAAGACCAAAGATTTGGAAAAGCATATCGAATTATCTTCTTCATCCATAGAAAACCGTAAAAGACACTTGAAAACCATTTTTGGTACGGAAAAAGAAAATGATTTGGCACTTATTGTTGCTGCCAAAAACCGAGGATTTATTTAACAGTACCAATCAAGTATTTTTTTAGCCAATTCAAGCTGTTTTTTGACCTTTGAGCGGCTTTTCTTACTTTGTTAACATAATTTTAACATTTTTTCCTTCATTTCAAGGGTAAACCACAGAATTTTTGTGGTTTTCGTTCATTAGGACTCAAAAAATTCATTCTAATTTCACATTAAGAAATTTAAAAACCCTCGACATGTCCTTAGATAACGAAACCAATTCCGATTTCCCCAATCGTGGAAATACAACCACAGAACTCATTGGGCTTGACCACTTTAAAAAAGATTTGGAACGTGACTTCTATTCCAATGCCACCATTAGATGCCAATATGTAACAGAAAACAAGCTTAACCTGTACATTGATCTAAGCTGTAATTTTGGATTGATAGAGAGCCTTTTTCATTTGAACAATGGCAATTGGGGCAGCTATTATACCGCTTCATCAAAAGAGAGCGCCTTATCGCCTTTCCATACTTCATTATACACGCTCGCGGAAGAAAATCAAAAATTGATTGATATAGAAGAACTCTCGCTGACTTTAAAGGATACAACCATTACCATTGCCAAAATATTCGACCAAAGTATACCCGATCAATTGAGCAATATATTGTCTACCTTAAGTTCTCACTTTGTGCATTTTACCAAAGGTATTTCCGAAATGCCCTATGAAATATTTGTGCCCGTTTTTGAAGAAAACAAACATATCATTTTAGATGCAGAAGGATTGAACCAGCGGTCAAAAATGGATTTTTTCGATTTTTGGGGACTCTATTTTGAGTCAAAGAATGACCCTGTCATTTATGATCTAAAAACCAAAAAAATCATTGAAAAGAGTGATTTCTTCTTTCTTAATCAATAAGGGATAGTTCTATAATAAAAGCTAATACTGGAACAAAGGCCTATCGCTCATTAGTTGGTTGACCCTGTGTTTTACTGCTTTAACATGGTTTTCATCTAGGTGATTGCCTATAATCTCATCAATATACCCCACAATGACTTCCATATCGGCCTCTTTTAAACCTCTAGTGGTAATGGCTGGCGTACCAAAACGCACACCCGAAGTGATAAATGGAGATTGGTCATCAAAGGGCACCATATTCTTGTTTGCAGTGATATCGGCATTTTCCAATGCCTTTTCGGCATCTTTGCCCGTGATATTTTTATTTCGCAAATCAATCAACATCATGTGGTTATCGGTGCCACCGGAGATTACTTTATAATCCAAGTCCATAAAAGCTTTGGCCATGGCGGCAGCGTTTTTCTTTACTTGAATCATATAATGAAGAAAATTATCTTCCAAGGCCTCGCCGAAGGCAACCGCCTTGGCGGCAATGATATGCTCCAACGGCCCTCCCTGATTACCTGGAAAAACAGCTAAATCCAATAGACCGGACATTTTTCTAAGATTTCCATTTTTTAACCGAATGCCAAAAGGGTTTTCAAAATTCTCCCCCATCATAATCAATCCACCCCTTGGGCCCCGTAGCGTTTTGTGCGTGGTGGTGGTCACAATATGGCAATGCGGCAATGGGTCGTTCAATATGCCTTTGGCAATGAGTCCAGAAGGATGTGAAATGTCACCCAATAAAAGAGCTCCAACACTGTCTGCAATTTCCCGAAAACGTTTAAAATCCATATCACGAGAATATGCCGATGCCCCGGCAATAATCATTTTGGGTTTTTCTTTATCAGCTATTTTCTGAATTTGGTCATAATCAAGCGTGCCGGTTTCCTTATCTACGCCATAAAAAACAGGATTGTATAACCTACCCGAAAAATTGACGGGCGAGCCATGGGTTAAATGTCCGCCATGTGAAAGGTCAAATCCTAGAATGGTATCGCCGGGTTGTAAACAAGCATGGTAGACCGAGGCATTGGCCTGTGAACCAGAATGCGGTTGAACATTGGCATAAACAGCACCAAAAAGTGTTTTGGCCCTATCTATGGCTATATTTTCAACTTCGTCAACAACCTCACAACCACCATAATAACGCTTTCCGGGGTATCCCTCCGCATATTTATTGGTCAATACGGAGCCCGCGGCCGCCATTACTTGCGGACTCGTGAAATTTTCAGATGCAATGAGCTCTATACCACGGGTTTGTCTTTCTTTCTCTTTATCAATAAGTTGAAAAATGGTTTGGTCTTTTTGCATAGTTTTTAATCAATTTGAAGGCAAAAATACGAATTGCACCTAGTTAAATACCTTCAAAATTTAAGCGACTTATCAACTTTATCAAACAAAAATCAACAATTCATTGTTTTCAAGCCCAATGCGACTTAGCACCATCTATAATTGATGACTTCATCGTAATTATACTACCAAACAACCTTTTTCGTTTACTACAAAGAGCTTTTTGGCACAGCTATTGAATTTAGACTCTCAAACCATAAAATCAAAAGCCATGAAAAAATCTATACTTTTTGTAGCAACAGTGTTTCTTATAGGCTGTGGTGGCGTAAAAAAGACCCAAGAAGCATTGAACAGCGGTAATTACATCGCGGCAATGAACAAAGCCATTAAAAATTTGGCAGAGAACAAGAGCAAAAAAAGCCATCAAGCATACATCATTTTATTGGAAGAAGCTTTTGCGAAAAATGCCGCTCGAGAATTGGAACAAATTTCATTTTTGGAAAAAGATGGCAATCCTGCAAATTTGGAGGCCATTTATAATGGTTATTCAAGTCTTAAAAAATTACAGGAACGTATTAAACCCCTTTTACCACTGACTATTTATGATGAAGGACGCGATGCCAGGTTTGATTTTAAAAACTACAATGAGGCCATTTTAAGTTCCAAAGAAGAATTAACGGCATACTTGTATCAAAATGCAAATCAATTGTTGGCTGGGGCCACTGATAAGATGGCATATCGAAGGGCCTATGACGAACTCAAATATTTGAATCAAATAAACCCAGGCTATGCCGATACAGAACAAAAAATGCAAGAAGCCCATGAAAAAGGATTGGATTATGTGAAGATTGCACTGTATAATGATACCCAACAAATTATTCCAGAGCGACTTGAAGAAGAATTACTGGATTTCAACACCTACGGCATCAATAACTTTTGGACACAATATCACGCCAAGCCCATAGAAGATTTTAAGTACGATTTTGCCATGGAACTTGATTTCAATGAAATTAATATTTCGCCTGAGCGGGTCAATGAAAAACAAATCATTAAAGAGAAGCAAATTAAAGATGGTCAAGAATTTTTATTGGACAATAATGGCAACGTGGTCAAAGATAGCTTAGGCAATAAAATAAAAGTGGATCGCTTTAAAACAGTGCGCTGCGAATTTTATCAATTCACTCAGTTCAAAACTGCTCAAATTGGAGCTAAAGTGAGGTTTACAGACCTTAGAAACGGACAGGAAATAAATGCCTATCCGCTTTCAAGCGAATTCTTATTTGAACATATTTATGCAAATTACAAAGGCGACCGTAGAGCCTTGGACACGGATTTAGTTGCCCTTCTTGATTTGGCGGCAGTCCCGTTTCCTTCCAATGAGCAAATGGTTTATGATGCAGGCGAAGATTTAAAACTGCGTTTAAAGGAAATCGTAAGTAGAAACAATTTCAACTAGTAAAAATAGCCCCGGTCCTATCCGGGGTTTTTTTATGCATAATTATCCAAATTCACTTGAGCTATTTCACCGTGTGAACAATGGTAAACCACCTTTTCATTTTTAATGATCAATAACTGCGGTGATTCATGCCTTATTTCGAATCTATCGGCGATTGCATTGGATACCGGTCTATACCTATGAATATCCAAAAAGCAAAAATCAAATTGATTTGTTTTTAAGATGGATGTGCTTGTAAACATATTCAAAGCCATACGACTGGTTCCGCAAGTCGTAGAATGCTTAAAAATAAGCTGTGGCTTCACCCTCGAATTTTGAATTATCCCGTCTATTTGTGCTGTCGTCTGTAATTGAATCCACGGCAAAGAACGCTCGTCGTTTTGCGCATCGTCGCGCTTACCAAATAAATCTGTCAATATTCCCATGCGGCAAAATTAAGGCATCTTTCATTGATATAATAATCCATTTCAAATATGACTAAATGTCCGTTTTTTATAAGAAAATTACGACATTTTGTCTGCTCATCCATTTGGTAAGATTGTTGCTCAAATAATGAAAACAGTAACAATGAACTTTAATAATTACACTATAAAATCTCAAGAGGCCGTTCAACAGGCCCAACAGATTGCCCAAGGATATGGGCACCAACAGATTGAAAATGAACATCTTTTTAAGGCCATTGGTGAAGTAGATGAAAACGTACTTCCCTTTATTCTTAAAAAGTTGAACGTTAACATTGGCATTGTCAACCAAGTGTTGGACAAGGAACTTCAAAGCTTTCCGAAAGTTTCAGGGGGTGATATCATGCTCTCCAGGGAAACTGGCAAGACATTGAACGACGCTAGCAATGTGGCAAAGAAAATGGATGATGAATATGTATCCATAGAACATCTTTTGATTGCCATTTTTAAATCAAAAAGTAAAATTGCCCAAATATTGAAGGATAATGGCGTTACAGAAAAAGACTTGACTTCAGCTATTAAAGAGCTTAGAAAAGGCAATAAAGTAACTTCACAAAGTGCCGAAGAAACCTACAACTCATTGGATAAATATGCTAAAAATTTGAATAAAATGGCCGATTCTGGCAAGCTAGATCCTGTGATTGGCCGTGATGAGGAAATTCGACGCATTCTTCAAATTTTATCGCGAAGAACCAAGAACAATCCAATGTTGGTAGGAGAGCCTGGCGTAGGAAAAACTGCCATAGCGGAAGGATTGGCACATAGAATCGTACAGGGTGACGTGCCGGAAAACCTAAAAGAAAAAACCATTTATTCATTGGACATGGGCGCTTTAATTGCCGGTGCTAAATACAAAGGTGAATTTGAAGAACGCCTGAAGGCGGTGATTAAAGAGGTTACATCATCAGACGGCGATATTGTTCTGTTCATTGATGAAATTCACACCCTGGTGGGAGCAGGTGGAGGCCAAGGTGCCATGGATGCGGCCAATATTTTAAAACCTGCCCTTGCTCGTGGCGAATTGAGGGCTATAGGGGCCACTACCCTAGATGAATACCAAAAATATTTTGAAAAAGATAAGGCCTTGGAGCGCAGGTTTCAAAAGGTCATGGTTGATGAACCCGATACCGAAAGCGCCATTTCAATTTTGAGGGGCATAAAAGAAAAATATGAAGCCCACCATAAGGTGCGCATCAAAGATGAGGCAGTTATATCGGCCGTAGAGCTTTCGCAACGATATATTACCAACCGCTTTTTACCCGATAAGGCCATTGATTTAATGGATGAAGCTGCTTCTAAACTTCGTATGGAGATTAACTCAAAGCCAGAGGAGCTTGACGCGATGGACCGTAAGATCATGCAGCTTGAAATTGAAATTGAAGCCATCAAGCGCGAAAATGATGACGCTAAATTAAAGATATTAAATCTTGACCTGGCCAACCTAAAAGAGGAACGCAATGAAATTTTTGCACAATGGGAAAGCGAGAAATCCATAGTTGACAGTATTCAAAAAACCAAACACGACATTGAAGATTATAAGCTTCAAGCAGAGCGTGCAGAACGCAACGGCGATTACGGTCAAGTGGCCGAGTTGCGCTATGGTAAAATTAAAGACGCCCAAGAAAAACTGGAAGCACTGCAAACGGAGCTTGAAGAAAAGCAAAAATCAAGCACGCTCATCAAAGAAGAGGTGACCAGTGAAGACATCGCCGAGGTCGTTGCAAAATGGACGGGCATTCCTGTAACTAAAATGCTTCAGAGCGAAAGGGAAAAACTCTTAAAGTTGGAAGATGTGCTGCATAGGCGGGTGGTGGGCCAAGAAGAGGCTATTGAAGCCGTTTCGGATGCAATTAGAAGAAGTAGGGCCGGCCTACAAGATGCCAAAAAACCAATTGGTTCTTTTCTCTTCTTGGGAACAACCGGAGTAGGTAAAACGGAGTTGGCCAAAACTTTGGCGGCCTACCTTTTTGATGATGAAAATGCTATGACCCGTATTGATATGAGTGAATATCAAGAACGCCATTCCGTAAGTCGATTGGTTGGTGCACCTCCTGGGTATGTGGGGTATGACGAAGGTGGACAATTGACCGAGGCGGTGCGTCGTAGGCCATATTCAGTGGTTCTTTTAGATGAGATAGAAAAGGCACACCCCGATACCTTTAATGTACTCCTTCAGGTTTTGGACGAAGGTAGGCTCACAGACAATAAGGGCCGTATTGCCGATTTTAAAAATACCATCATTATCATGACCAGTAATATGGGCAGCCATATTATTCAAGAGAAGTTTGAAAATAATCCAGATATACATAGGGCTTCAGAAGCTGCCAGAGTAGAGGTGCTCGGTTTACTTAGAAAAACAATACGACCTGAGTTTTTAAACAGAATCGATGATATCATAATGTTCAGTCCGCTCAACAAAAAAGATATTCGAAAAATTGTCAAGCTACAGTTGGATAAATTAAAGGCCATGCTTGAAAAACAGAATATCACCTTAGATGCTACCGATGAAGTCATGACCTATTTGGCAGAAAAAGGCTATGATCCACAATATGGCGCACGCCCCATCAAACGATTGATCCAAAAAGAGGTGTTGAACAAGTTGTCTAAAGAACTGTTGGCGGGCACCATTAAAGCGGATAGTATTATTTTGTTGGATGCTTTTGACGAAGAACTGGTATTCAGAAATCAAAACGAATTGGTGAAATAAAATCAATTGTACTATAAAAGGGACCCTTAGTGGTCCTTTTTTTATACCATGCAGTATCTATTTTTTTTATATTAGCGAAAATCAAACTGCAAATGTCCACTAAAGCTGAAAGAACCACACAGTATATTATAGAAACCGTAGCTCCAATTTTTAGCAAATACGGATATGTGGGAACCAGCATGAGTCATCTAACGGAGGCCACTGGACTAACAAAAGGGGCTATTTATGGCAACTTTGAAAATAAAGAGGCCTTGGCCCTGTCGGCATTTGAACATAACCAAAATATTTTATTGGCCAAGATTGAAGAAGTGTTGTCTATTGAAGGTTCGGCCATCGAAAAAATTGACTCACTAATTAATTTTTATAGGCAGTACGATATATTTACTTTGCCAATGGGCGGTTGCCCAATTTTAAATATTGGGGTTGATGCGCAAAACAACAATAGGTTGTTGGGCGCCGCTGTGAAAGAAACAGTAAAAGCCATTGAAGGCAAAATAGCCTTGGTTTTGGAAAATGGTAAAATTGATGGCGAATTAAAACTACCAGTGCCCCCTTTACAATTTGCCAAGCAATTGTACACCATTCTTCAAGGTGCGGTTGCAATGGGTACCATGACCAGAGATAGAAAGTATCTTATGAACACCACAACCTATTTGGAGTATCTGGTGCGTACAGAACTAAAAAAGTAATAACTATTTAGTCGCCCCTTACCCTAAATATCCAAAGTGCATCTTTGTATTGTCCGTTCAATCCGCTGTTTCTGGCAGCTCTAGCCTCTTGAATGGTATTGTAGCGCTTCAAATAAACATAGTTGTAACCATTCAAACTTCTGTAGAATGATTTTGGTTCCAGACCTTTGGTCTGCAGGGTTCTCATAAAGTTTTCAAAGTACTTTTTGGTGCCAAACACATTGGCAATCAAATAAAAGCCTGGTTCAAGACCGTCGGCACTGACCACTTCTTCATACTTTTCGTTGGGCTGTACAGTTACTTCTTTTTCACGTTCTACTTTGGCTATGCTGTCCAATCTATTTTGTTTCTTAACGGCCGCCAAGGCAGCTGCTCTCGCCAAGGCAATTGAATCTTGCCTGGCTTGTTCAAGTAATCGAGCTTCTTCTATACGTTGGCGCTCTTTCTCAGCCTCGGCCAATCTGCGCTTTTCTTCGGCTTCTTGAAGACGTTCTTCTTCAGATTTTTCTTCTTTTTTCTCTTTTTCTTCAAATGTCTGTTTGCCAAAATGATATGACGCAATAATTTCAAATGTCGGGTCTTCATCTTTAATCGCGTCATCTAAACCAAATTCCATGACAGCCCCCAAAGACAATTTTTTAAATAGGGTTACCCCTGCCCCAGCGGCGGCCCCATAATAGCTATTGTAACCTCCTTGAAGCCAAAATTTTGGATTGGAGAATAATGCCGTTAAACCATATTGTGCATCAGAATTGGGCACTGCCCTTACATAAGCCAATGGTCTTATATAACTTATTTCATTAAATAAGAAAATAGGGAAGCGATTGCTTACCGATGCCGCCAAAACACGTTCTGCACCCTGCCTTTCGTTATCGGTAAAATTGTAGTCCAAAGCATTTTCTATGGTCATGGCCATGCCAAAATCTTTCACTTGAATTCTTAGGCCAGGAGCAAATTGTGCAATAAAATTATTGGCATCCAAAGGTATGGGCGAGGTAACTTGATTATCCGCCAATTCTTGCTGATAGGCAAAAACGTTTGCCCCAAAAATAAGATTTGATTCATCTCCCAAGGGAATGGCAAAAGCATAATTTAGTATGGCTCCGGTATTCAGAAACACACCGGTGTTATTCTGAAAAAATCCCAAGCCACCTGAAGACTGGGCACTCAACTTTTGGGTATAATTTACAAAAAGTGATGTAGGATCGGCGTCTATACTCTGCCATTGCCAACGTGACCAAATAGAAAGGGAACGCGGCAAATTTCTATCAAACGAAAAAGTAGGATTGAACAAACTAGAATTAAATTGTGTAAGATTCTGCTGCCGAAAATCCTCTGGCAGATTATTGTCCTGGCCATACACAACTAATGTCAAAAAGACGAGAACCAATGACTTTAAAAATTTACCCATGGACAAATTTGAAAATTAATGCTACTTTTATACTTCTGAATGTAAATAATAATGGGAGTCAGAACAAAAATCACAATGAAATTTTATTCCAAACTAATACTCTTAACACTGATTTGCGTGGGGTTTGCAAACTGCAGTGGCGATAAAGATAAAGAAATTAACAAAGAACCAATAATTTCGACATTTTATTTGATCAGGCATGCTGAAAAGGATAGAAGTGACTCTACCAATATTGACCCTGAACTAACACAGCAAGGACTTGACAGAGCCATTAGATGGGCTGAAATCTTTGATAAAGTGTCCATAAATGCCATTTATTCCACCAATTACGAACGAACCCAAATGACAGCCGCGCCCATTGCTATCAAGAAAAATCTTGATGTTCAAACATATGATCCCAAAAATTTGGATGTTGAAGCCTTTCTCATGGATAATGAAGGCTTTAATGTGTTGATTGTAGGGCATAGCAATACAACACCTGATTTTGCCAATAAACTGTTGAAAATGGAAAAATATGAAGCCATGGATGATGCTGATAATGGCAGTCTTTTTATTGTTCGGGTGGTTGACGGTAAGGCTTCAGATATTCGACTTAATATAAATTAGCCCTTAGGTAATACCTCAATTTCGGTCAGCTCAATTTTTGAAAGCAGTTCCAAAGCTCCATTTTCAAATAAACTGTCGATTAACACAATTTTTGTAGTGTTATCCTTGGTCTTGTAATTCTTATAATCAACAAAGCGTATACCGTTCACATGGCGTTCGTTATACGCCTCCCTAAATCTTTGCCCACCACCTTCAGTATAAAACTGATATGCTAAGTAGTCTGGCTTATATGTTTGTTTATCAAACCAATAGATGTAGATATCTTCAAAATCGTCACCGCCGTTGTCTTCCTTAAATGTAATCTTAACTTTATAATAGTCTTGATTTTTTAATTGTACTTCGCCAAGTAGCTCTTTCATTACGGCGGCATCATTTAATCCGTAGGGTAAACGTGTAAAATAGTGAACACTATTTATGGAATTGGCATATTTGATGGCCATACTATCTGCAACCACAACCAAACTGTCATTGACATATCTTTTAAATCCATCTGGCGACTTTACGTCTATCACCTCGGTAAAATCGGTTGCTCCAATGCGCCTAAGTATCTTTTTGCCATCAATAACTTCAGATTCATAGATAAAATCCCTGAATCTGAAGCGAACTATGGTATTTTGATAGCGTTCCCCTCCGCTGGCACTTATCGCCATATCAACTATTTGTTGGGCAGTAAGCCCTTTTTTGGCCGCAGTATTACACGCGAAGCAGCCTAGGGTCAGAAAAATAATCAATGTTTTTTTCAACATGTTGTTATAGTCGTTCTTCTTATAAAAATATTACTTCTGCTCAATTAAACTTATTTTTGCACCTCATGCAGAATTCTATCAACATAAAGAACAAAAGAGCCAAGTTTGATTATGAAATCTTGGATAAATATACGGCAGGCATAGTTCTTGGAGGTACAGAAATTAAATCCCTGAGGTTGGGCAAGGCCTCTTTATCACAAAGTTTTTGTGAATTCAATGATGCCGGTGAGCTTTTTGTAATCAACATGCAGATTGATGAATACAGCCATGGCGGCCATTACAACCATCAGCCCAAAGCTTCGCGCAAGCTATTGTTGAATAAAAAAGAGCTGAAGAAATTATATAAAGATGTGACCACTTCCGGCAATACCATTATTCCCCTAAATCTTTTTATAAACAATCGCGGATTGGCCAAGATGAACATTGCTTTGGCAAAAGGTAAAAAACTGTTTGACAAACGTGAGAACATAAAAGACAGGGAGAACAAACGCAATCTCTCCCGTATAAAGAAAAGTTTCAACAACTGATCAGTTTTTATCTTCCAATAAGGGAACAAAACGAAAAGTTCCCAATTCCTTTTTTTCGAATTCTTTTTCTGATTTACGCTCGTACAAGGTCATCGTTTGAACATCTTCCCCTACGGGAATGACCAGTTTACCCCCTATTTTCAATTGGCTCAGCAATGCTCTGGGAACTTCAGGAGCACCCGCAGTTACAATAATACCATCAAAGGGTGCATGCTCTGGCAACCCTTTGTAACCATCACCGAAAACCAACTTTTTGGGTCTATAATTCATTTTCTCAAAAAACAATTTTGTTTTTTTAAATAGCTCTTGTTGCCGTTCAATGGTATAGACCTTGGCTCTTAAGTGAAGTAAAATTGCTGTTTGATATCCACTGCCAGTTCCAATTTCCAATATTTTTTGGTTGGGCATAACGTTCAAAAGTTCGGTCTGGAATGCCACGGTATAGGGTTGGGATATTGTCTGGTCGGCACCTATGGGAAAAGCTTTGTCTTGGTATGCATGTGCCTCAAAACCGCTATCCAAGAAAAGGTGTCTTGGCACCGCACGTATGGCATCCAATACTTTTTTATCTGTAATGCCCTTTGATGCAACAACATCTGCCAATTTGTTGCGCATTCCTTTATGTTTAAGCGTATCTCGCATGTTTTGGTTTGGTGCACTAAAATAGAAAGTTCTATCTTAAGTTACACCAAGATTGGTTTCAATTTGTGGCTATATGTGTATTTTTGAAGAAATATCCAACTATGTTGAAAGTCGGCGTCCTTGGAGCAGGACATTTGGGAAAAATACATCTTCGATTACTGAACCAATCACCAAAATACCAACTCATTGGTTTTCACGACCCAGATGAAATCAATGCCACCAAAGTAAGCAAGGAATTTGGTTACACCTATTTTGAAAACATCAATAAACTTCTTGATGAAGTGGATGTGATAGATATTGTGACCCCTACTCTTTCTCATTATGATTGTGCCAAAAAGGCAATGGAAAAAGGGTGTCATGTTTTTATTGAGAAGCCCATCACCAATACCCTTGCCGAAGCCGAAGAGTTGTTGGAATTTGAACGGAAATATAAGGTCAAAGGTCAAGTTGGTCATGTAGAACGATTTAACCCAGCTTTTTTGGCTGTAAAATCAAAAATTGAAAACCCGATGTTCATCGAGGCCCATAGACTGGCCGAGTTCAATCCACGAGGTACCGATGTGCCAGTTGTACTAGATCTTATGATCCATGATATAGACGCTATCTTGAGCGTAGTAAACTCAGAAGTCAAACAGATAAATGCCAGTGGGGTTTCGGTCATCAGCAAATCGCCCGATATCGCCAATGCGCGAATTGAATTTAAAAATGGATGTGT
Source organism: Croceitalea sp. (assembly GCA_013001145.1). Classification (GTDB taxonomy): domain Bacteria; phylum Bacteroidota; class Bacteroidia; order Flavobacteriales; family Flavobacteriaceae; genus Croceitalea. Next base: position 16,890 of record JABDND010000071.1, read on the forward strand.
TGCCAATTTAACCGCCAGCCGAATTTCATTGAAAAATATGCGCAAATCAAGATTTTTTCAACAGGACGCCTATATTTCAGTTGACTTTCTAGAGAAAAAAGTAGAGGTGGTAAAGATGAAAGATGCCCCCAAAAATCCTGGTGATTTTGACATGATTTTACAGAATGCGGAAGGTATCAAAAAACAGATCTATTTTGAAAATCCCGAGATCAACGCGAACAATGCCATCTTGGACGAATTGGAAACTTTTGCCGATGCCATTAACAACAATACCGAGCCGGTGGTTACCTTAACACAGGGCACCAATGCGCTGCGTGTTGCGCTACAAGTTATCGATGCTTTTGAAAATTAATGAGATTTAACACATAAAACATGAATACCATAGCAGTAATCGGAGCAGGAACAATGGGAAACGGAATTGCCCATGTATTTGCGCAAAAAGGGCTCAAAGTCAATTTAGTTGATGTATCACAAGCCGCTTTGGACCAAGGGCTTGCAACAATTACCAAAAATTTGGATCGTATGATTGCCAAAGAAGCGATCACCCCAAATGATAAAAAAGAATGTTTGCATAATATTACCTGCCATACCAACATGACATCAGGGGTTTCACAGACAGATTTGGTCATTGAGGCCGCCACTGAAAAATTGGACGTTAAACTTGAAATCTTCAAACAACTTGACAAGCTATGTGAAGCCAAAACTATTTTGGCAACTAATACCTCATCTATTTCAATTACACAAATCGCATCGGCCACAAATAGGCCCAAACAAGTAATTGGAATGCATTTTATGAACCCTGTGCCAATTATGAAACTGGTCGAGATTATCAGGGGTTACGACACATCAGATGAAGTGACCGCGGCCATTATGGGCCTGGCCAAAAAATTAGGCAAAACACCTACAGAGGTCAATGATTATCCAGGTTTTGTTGCTAACCGTATATTGATGCCCATGATTAATGAGGCCATCGAGACCTTGTATAATGGTGTAGCAGGTGTGGAAGAAATAGATACCGTAATGAAATTGGGCATGGCCCACCCAATGGGGCCCTTACAATTGGCCGACTTCATTGGCCTAGACGTTTGTCTTTCCATTTTAAATGTAATGTACGATGGTTTTAAAAACCCTAAATACGCTCCTTGTCCGCTACTCGTCAATATGGTGATGGCAGGAAAAAAGGGCATAAAATCTGGCGAAGGTTTCTATGACTATTCCAAGTCAAGAAAAGCGGAAAAGGTATCTGCACAATTTACATCGTAATGGCGATTGTACGACCATTTAAAGCAATACGGCCCACAAAGGATAAAGTTGCCTTGGTGGCATCAAAATCATATGATGAATATCCTAAAAGCCTGCTGAACGCCATTTTACAACACAATCCGTTCTCATTTTTGCATATTATCAATCCAGGGTTCAAATTTCACAAAAGCATTAAAGGCAAGGAACGGTTTAAACTGGTTCGAAACAGATACTTGGAATTTTTGGAGGACGCCACTTTCATCAAAGAAAAGCAGCCTTGTTTTTACCTGTACCAAATCAAGAAAAAGGGGTTTCGAAGTTTAGGACTCTTTTGCGCCACCAGTGTTGAAGATTATCAAAAAAACATAATAAAAAAACACGAAGACACCTTGCAAAAGCGAGAGATAATGTTTGCCAGTTACCTTAAAACCGTTGGTTTCAATGCCGAGCCCGTATTAATGACCTATAAGGACAATCATGACATAGGCCAGATTTTAAAGGCTGAAACGCAAAACGCACCTGAATATGATTTTACATCAACGGATAAAATTCGTCATCAATTGTGGAAAATTGATGACAACGAAACTATAGCAAATCTTGAAAAAGCCTTTGGAAAAATTGGGGCCCTCTACATTGCCGATGGCCATCACCGCAGTGCTTCTTCAAACCTTTTGGCACAGGCATATAAAAAGGCCAACAAAAAACATGTAGGCAAAGAACCCTATAATTTTTTCATGAGTTACCTAATACCGGAGTCAGAAATAAGGATTTACGAATTCAACAGGATGGTCAAGGACCTTAATGGCTTGTCAAAAGAAGAATTTTTAATACGCTTGGATACTTATTATCGTATTGAAAAGAAGGATGATGGGTTGTACAAACCCACCCGAAAGCATCATTTTAGCATGTATTTAGATGGTGACTTTTATTCCCTGTACCTTCGCAAAAAGGTATATGAGTTTACAGATGCCCTCAGCAAACTTGATACCTATATCTTGTTCAAGACTATATTAGAACCTATTTTAGATATTCATGATTTACGAAATGATAAGCGAATCTCATATGGTTATGGCAAATACAACCTTATTAAGATGAAAGAATGCATTGATAATGGCGAGTATACTCTTGGCTTTAGTTTGGTGCCCATTACCATTGAAGAAATTAAGGCTATTGCCGATGCAGGTTTAGTAATGCCTCCCAAAAGCACCTACATAGAACCAAAGTTAAGAAGTGGGCTAACTATTTATGAATTATAAGCCAGAACAAAGCACCGATCAAGAGGTAGACGAAAAATATGGGTATATCAGAAAACATAAGAGCAATAAAAACCGAACTATCAGATAAGGTGACTTTGGTGGCCGTGTCTAAAACCAAATCCAATGAAGATATTCTTGAAGCTTACAATACCGGTCATCGAATATTTGGCGAAAACAAGGTCCAAGAAATGACCCAAAAATGGGAGACCCTGCCTAAAGACATCCAATGGCACATGATTGGTCATGTACAACGCAATAAGGTGAAGTACATGGCTCCTTTTGTAAGCCTGATTCATGGTGTGGACAGCTTACGATTATTGGTTGAAATTGATAAGCAAGCACAAAAATGTGACCGCACTATACCTTGCCTTTTACAAATTCACATCGCTGAAGAAGAAACAAAATTTGGTCTGGATTCACAAGAGCTGGAAGCCTTGCTAGTTGCGCCAGAATTCAAAGCGCTAAAAAATGTAGCGATTACGGGACTAATGGGCATGGCAACTTTTACAGATAACGAAGCACAGGTAAGAAAAGAGTTCAAAAACCTTAAAGCAATCTTTGATGCCACAAAGAAACAATTGCCCGCCCTTGAAGTATTGTCCATGGGTATGAGCGGCGATTATCAAATTGCCATTGAAGAGGGCAGCAACATGGTGCGCATTGGAAGTAGTATCTTTGGTTCAAGAAATTACAATTAACACGCTTAAACCAACAAATGTTTGCCATTTTAGATATTGAAAGCACTGGCGGAAAGTATAATGAAGAGGGCATTATGGAAATTGCCATCCACAAATTTGACGGACATAAGGTGGTGGATAAGTTTATCAGTTTGATCAATCCTGAACGTGAAATACAGCCCTTTGTTTCAAACTTAACAGGCATTAACAACAAAATGCTCCGGTCGGCACCAAAATTTCATGAAGTTGCAAAACGCATTGTAGAAATCACCGAAAACGCTGTGCTTGTGGCCCATAATGCCCAGTTTGACTATAGAATATTACGAACAGAATTCAGAAGGTTGGGATTTGACTATCAACGTAAAACGCTATGCACCGTAGATCTCTCCAAAAAACTCATTCCCGAAGCAGAATCACATAGCTTGGGCAAATTGGTTCGCTCTTTGGGCATTGCCGTAAGTGATAGACATCGTGCAAACGGAGATGCATTGGCGACCTTAAAACTATTCAAATTACTACTGGCCAAAGATTCGGATAAAGAAATAGTTACTTCGGTCATAAAATTGGAAAGTCTTGGTGAACTTTCACCCCGACAGTTGGACATTGTAGAGGAATTACCCTCAGAAACAGGTCTTTACTATATGCACAATAAAGACGGGGAAATTATTTACCTAGGTAAAACCAAGAATATTAAAAAAAGGGTCAACCAACATTTTACAAATGTGGGCCATATAGCCAGAAAGCTTCAAAAAGAGACGAAAAAAGTCACATATGAGCAAACAGGAAGCGAGCTCATTGCACTGTTAAAAGAGCATCATGAGGTAAAGCAAAAAAGACCAATCTATAATGGCAATGGTGCCATCAAGGGCTTTTCTTATGGCATCTACCTAGTACAAGATGAAAATGGCAAACCACTTTTGGTACCTCAAAAGGCAAATGGCCAAACCAATAGATTGAGTAGTTTTAGCAATGGCAAATCATGCAAAAATTTTCTTCAAAAATTGATTTTGGAAAAAGGCCTACATGATAACAAGACGCAATTAAATAAGCTTGAAACAATAAATGACCTATTTCAAAAATATAGCACAAGTGACCGAGATTTAGTACTCTTGGAACGCGGACGAGAATTAGGCGAACAGGCCGCGGTCCTTATTAAAAATGGGGTGTTGCAAGGTTTTGGTTTTACCGAACTTAATCATCAGATCAATAATATTCATATCTTAGAATCACTGATAACTCCCATGCAGGGGGATTTGGGCACTACCCACATCATCGAATCATACTTGCGGAGAAATACCAGAATCAAATTATTGGAGCTAAATAATTAGAATTGGAAGATCATAAGGCTAATATAGATTGGAGACGAAAAGTACATGAAATCATTTATGGTACCCATACCCCCGCGGGTAAACTCTTTGATATAATCTTATTGGTCGTCATTGTTTACAGTATCATCATTGTGATGCTCGAGAGTGTACCAAGATATGACGTAAGGTTTCATTCATTTTTTAATATCTCAGAATGGGTGGTGACCATTCTCTTTACCATCGAGTATATTCTGCGAATAGTGGCCATCAACAAACCGAAGAAATACATTTTCAGTTTTTTTGGCATCATTGATTTGCTCTCTACCATACCCAAATACCTTAGTATTTTCTTAGTAGGTTCTCAATATCTGACTGCTTTCAGGGTACTTCGCTTATTGCGTGTATTTAGAATATTGAAATTGGTCAGGTTTGTGGGGGAATCCAATAATTTGGTAAGGGCCATGCGTGCCAGTCGCACCAAGATTTTTGTTTTCGTTTTTTTTGTGATTGTCATTTCCGTATTGCTGGGTACCATAATGTACATCATCGAAGGGCCCGAGCATGGCTTCAACAGCATACCACATTCGGTATATTGGACCATTGTTACCTTGACCACGGTAGGTTACGGCGATATTTCACCAGAAACCGCTTTGGGACAATTTATAGCCACCCTGATCATGATTATTGGTTATGGTGTAATTGCTGTGCCAACCGGAATTGTTTCGGCAGAGTACACGTCCTCTATGAAAGACGCAGCCAAAAATACAGACGAAGGTAGGTCATGCCCCAACTGCAGCGCCGAAATTCTTAGAAGTGATGCACATTATTGCAGAAAGTGCGGCTTTCAACTAACTGAAGACTAATGGCCCGCAAATGGTTACTCTGTGTTGTTGGCCCCACTGCAATCGGCAAGACTAAATTGGCCATATCCTTGGCCGAGCATTTTCAAACCGAAATAATATCGGCAGATTCCAGGCAATTTTATAAAGAAATGACCATAGGTACCGCGGTACCAACACCAAAAGAATTAAGTGCAATCAAGCATCATTTTATACAGCATAAAAGCATACAGGAACACTATTCGGTAGGTGATTTTGAAAAAGAAGCACTCGACCGATTACATGTATTATTTAAAAAGCACGATGTTGTGATTCTTGTGGGCGGCAGCGGACTGTATGTGGATGCGGTCATAAATGGGCTGGATGAATTTCCTGAGATAGACCCCGTAATACGCAAGAATTTGCGCGACAAATACAATACCGAGGGATTGGCCTATCTTCAAAAAGAATTGAAACTTCATGACCCGATGTATTATGAACAAGTAGATATTGAAAATCCACATAGAGTGATTAGAGCACTCGAGGTTTGCATCTCCGCTTCAAAACCATACTCTTCATTTTTGAATAAAAAAAAGGAACCAAGAAGCTTTAACTCCCTTTACATTGGTCTCAACGCAGATAGATCAGTGATCTACGATCGGATCAACAAAAGAGTGGACAAAATGATGGCCAATGGCCTATTGCTCGAGGCAAAATCGTTATGGAAAATGGCACATTTGAATGCCCTTCAAACCGTTGGTTACAAAGAGCTTTTTTTGCATTTAGATGGAACATACAGCCTCGAGCAAGCAATTGAAGAGATAAAAAAAAATACAAGACGCTTCGCCAAACGCCAACTAACTTGGTATCGGAAAAACGACCAAGTACTTTGGTTTGATTATGAAGAACCCATTTCCTCAATCTTGGAAAATATAACATCACAAATAAAAAACAGGCGCATGACTAAAAAAATATTCTACATCATGGGGGTTTCTGGAACGGGAAAGACGACTATTGGCCAACTATTGGCCAAAACTTTAAATATGCCCTTCTTTGATGGCGATGATTTTCACAGTAGTGCAAACATTGCCAAAATGGCTTCAGGCCAACCCCTAAATGATGATGATCGCAAATCATGGTTATTGGATTTAAACCAATTGGCCAAGAAACATCAAAATGCAGGGGCGGTCATAGCATGTTCCGCCTTAAAAAAGATTTACAGGGATTGGCTGAAAAACGATATTTCCGACAGTACTGCTTTTGTATTTCTGGAGGGTACATTTGAAGAAGTGAAAACTAGATTACGGGCTAGAAAAGGGCATTTTATGCCCATAAACCTGCTTCAATCACAATTTGATACCTTAGAGCCTCCCATAGAATGTATCAAGGTCAAAATTACAAACAGCCCTACCTTAATGGTAGAACAAATAATAAAGCAAATAACGTGATTGAAACCAAACTTATTCTAGCCGTCATTGCCGGTATTGCCATAATCCTATTTTTGATTTTACGTTTAAAAATCAATGCCTTTATTGCCCTTTTAGTGGGCAGCATCGCCGTTGGTGTCATTGCCGGACTTGACGCCCATCAAATTATCAAGACCATTCAAGAAGGCATGGGCAACACCTTGGGCTTTGTGGCGACGGTTGTAGGTTTGGGTGCCATGTTCGGTGCTATTTTAGAAGCTTCTGGAGGAGCAAAAACTATTGCCAATTATATGGTCGCCAAATTTGGACTCAAGAATTCGCCGACCGCAATGGTGATTTCAGGGTTTTTAATTGCCATTCCGGTATTTTTTGATGTCGCCTTTATTATTTTGGTTCCAATGATATATGCTTTACAGCGTAAAACTGGTAAATCATTACTGTTATATGCCATTCCTCTTTTGGCCGGTCTGGCCATCACACATGCCTTTATTCCACCAACTCCGGGACCCATAGCCGTAGCAGACATAATAGGTGCCGAACTGGGATGGGTAATTTTAGTAGGTTTTATTGTTGGTATACCCACAGCCTTGATCAGCGGATTGGTTTTTGGAAAATATATTTCAGGCAAAATATTTGTGGAAGCCCCAAAACAGGTGACAGAAAATCAAACAGATAGTATTCCGCCAGTAGGTTTGACCTTGGCCATTATTGCAGTTCCCATCTTTCTTATTTTGTTCAATACTGTGACTTCCAGTGGAATTTTCGGTGAGTTAAACCAAAACGTTTCCAATGCCATAGCCCTAATAGGTCATCCTTTTACGGCGTTGATCATTGCCAATTTTTTAGCTTGGTACTTTTTTGGGCTTAAACGCGGATTTACCAAGGAACAGCTTTTTAAAATATCGGGCAAGTCATTGGCACCGGCCGGCACCATCATTCTTTTAACAGGTGCTGGTGGGGTTTTTAAACAGGTATTGACCAATACCGGAGCGGGAGAATTGCTGGCAAATTCATTAAGCGCCGTTGGTTTTCCATTGATTGCATTTGCGTTTTTGAGCGCAGCCATTGTTAGAATCATTCAAGGTTCTTCTACTGTTGCCATGATTACAGCGGCCGGTTTGGTATCGCCTTTGTTGATATCGGCAGAATTGAGCCCAGTTCAACTGGCCTGTATGGTCATAGCAATTGCCTCGGGGGCAAGTATCTTTTCACATGTTAACGATAGTGGATTTTGGTTGGTTGGCCAGTACTTGGGCATTTCAGAAAAACAAACTTTCAAATCGTGGACTATGATGACCACCATTTTGGCCCTTACAGGGGTCATCAGCGTCTCTATTCTATATTACTTCGTATAAAAAAACCGTTCCAAGTACTTGAAACGGTTTTTGTATTTGAATAAATTAAAGTTTATATTTTTTCCCCTTCCGTTTTAACGACCAATCGGAAACCTTCGCCATGAATGTTTAAGATTTCGACCACATCGTCGCGTTTGAGGTATTTTCTAAGCTTGGCGATGTAAACATCCATACTTCTAGAAGTAAAGTAATTGTCGTCTCTCCAAATTTTTGTTAACGCCAATTCACGCGGCATCAAATCGTTCTCATGCAAAGCTAAAAGACGCAATAATTCGTTTTCCTTGGGTGATAATTTAATGGGTTCCTCTTCTTTGTATTTTAAAAATCGAAGTTTTGAATTCAGATGAAAATTACCGATTTGAAACTCATATTGTTTACTGTCGGCCAATGTATTTGAAGCTTTGCGCTGCATTAGGGCCTTTAGTTTCATTAGAAGTACTTCAGAATCAAAGGGCTTGTTCAAATAGTCATCGGCCCCTGCCTTGTACCCCTTTAATACATCTTCTTTCATTGTTTTTGCGGTCAAGAAAATAATTGGCACATTTTCATTCTTTTCTCTAATTTCCTTAGCCAAGGTAAATCCGTCCTTATAGGGCATCATTACATCAAGAATACAAACATCAT
>JABDND010000099.1 GCA_013001145.1 Croceitalea sp.
TCATCTCTTTCAAGACATGATTTTAAAAAATCGCTCAAATTTTTAAAAAACATGTTGGTCGGTAAAACCGGTAGATCTATATTGACCGTTTTAGGGTCATATAGGGCATCATCTACCATGAGATTCATTTTAACGCGATGTCGATGGTAATCAATTTTGACATCGGTAGCATTGTAGTACTTTTTAATAATGGCCGAGTGAAAATTTTGAAACCTTCTGGTCATTTTTCCTTTGGCACTACTTTGCTCAATCTGTTTTTCAATTTCCATCAAGATTCTCGATTTTAATCTTGAATTTTCCATGACTATATCTTTTTTTTGTTACTTAAAGTTATGCATTTTGTCGATAAACCCTTGATTTTAAAGGGCTTAATTAACATAAAATAGTCTTAATTGTTGTGAACAGACAAGTTTGTGTGGTCAATCAATAATTGAGCGTGGTAAAAAATTTTTGCCCTTTAACATAAAAATTGCGACTTTCAATGATTTTGTTCGTTTTTGGGGTTGTTGTTGCTTTGTATTGGGGCGCAACCAGCCCTCTTTTCTTGGCTTCAGCGGTATAATAGCTGCTTTTTTTTGGATGTAAGGGGTATACACCATTGAATACTTGATTCCAATATCCATTTTGCATAATGGTTCTAATTAGGTGGATACAATCGTTCAAATGAATCAAATTGATGGGTTCATCGCCATTGGTCAACTTTTCTTTACCTGCCAAGTAAGTTATAGGATGCCTATTGGGACCAATTAGGCCACCAAACCTGATGATTGTGGTCTTAATTTGATGCGTTTCTTGAAATAGAGTCTCCACTTTTAAAAGTTGTTTGCCTGATTCGTTATCGGGCTCGGGGAAAGCATCTTCTGTAATGGTACCTTCCAAAGCCCCATAAACGGAGGTACTGCTCACAAAAACCACGTTCTTGACGGTAGACTTGCAAATTTGTTCATGCAATAAGCCCATTTTAGTTACATAATCTATTTCTGGATTGCTTCGCAACGACGGAGGTACATTGATGATCAATAGGTCAAGGGAGTCCAAAAACAAATCTATTTCACCTTCAATGCTATTTTCATTCAAAACAATCCAATGGGCATTGATGCCTTCTGCCTCCAGCTCTTTCAATTTGTCCTTTGTTGTTGTGCTCCCTTTAATCTTGTAGTTTTCTGCCAACAATGCTTTTGCCAGGGGTTTCCCCAGCCAGCCGCACCCTATAATGCCAATAGTATTAGTCAAAAGTGAGTTTTTGGGTGACCAAAATGGCATCGTTCAATACAAAGGGCATGGGAATACTGTTTGTTGGCCTTGGAGGAACCGAAAATTGGCCATTGTTTAGCAAATCGTTTGAAGCTTCATAAAAAGTTAGTTCTAATCTGTCATTGGCATGGCTGACAAGCTCCATTTCGGTATAATCGTTATCACTTATATAATGTGTGATGAGTTTGCCGTTTCGCCTATGCTTTAAATAATATTCAGAGAGCTGAATGCCATTTACCTGAGCGCCCAAAAGATTAATTTTATTGGTATATACTTCCAATCTGTTCACGGGTCTATTTGGGGTGGCGCATACCGTTACATACCGTTGCTCGTTAATGACGGTGTCTTTGGTGACAATAATCTCTGGGGGTGCCACCTTTTTCATTGGCGCTTTGGCGGTATGGGTAAACCCGGTGCCATATTTACTGCTGATCGTTTTATTGTTATCCATGGGCAATGCCCCATCGTCCTGCTTCAAAAATTGGGCATTCCAATCGATTAATACATTGTCATAAGTAGCCCACTTGGCAACATTTGAATCAACATCATATACATAAAGCAAACTACTGGGTTTTGGCCGCTCATCAGAATAATTGGCCTTTAAATGGGCATTTATACTGACTAGGGCATACACGAAAAAACAGATTATTGAAAAGCTTAATTTGTTTTTTGAAAGGGCAAACAAGGGCAGCACCAAAAAGTAAAGCAAGGTGGTCAAAAGGGTGCTGGCCACCATCATTTTAAGACCCAAGCCAACTGGAAACATTTTAATGAATGGAGCAAATATGAAAATGGCCGGCAAGGCCAAAAATAAAAGTAATAATGGATTGGGTTTTTCTTGGTTAATGTTTACCATGAACGCGGCCAATAAACCATAAAGGGGAATAACAAAAAAGCTGGCTCCTTTTAAGTGCACAGCGGTTATACCACAAATGAGCAACCATAAAAAAACGGGTGCCGCCAATAGATTGGCCGTTGTGATTTTATTAAGGCGGTTATATATAAAAAAACATACCCCTAAGGAGAAGAGGGCAAAGGCCATTATGTATAAGTGACCATTATAGGTAAAACCCTGTAAGATATCGGCGTACCAAGGATACCACCATTTTAGGGCAGACCAACTAAAATATCCAAAAGCTCCATTGATGATCAGTGTCAAAAGCATGGGAACAAATCCCATGAGCGTGCCCCTCATCGATAACGATTTGCGCTTAAAGCCCATGATAAGCAGGAGTATAAATAACACAACCGCTATAATGAACATGGGCCATATCCATTCGAAGGGGTACGAAACCATTTTAAAGACCGGCATATTGAAGTACACATAATCATTCAAACTTTTGAGGTCGTTTAAATTGGCCTCACTAAAATGTGTAAGTAAGGGCATAAGGTAACTGCCCTGGTGGGCCAGAGAATTGTTGTCCAAACGCGAATGGGTGTCCAAAGCAGTGTGATAATCAAAATGATCGTCTATAAAGGCAAAATTGAACCCTTCAATATCACCATCTTCCCTAAAAACGGTCAAATCGGTATCATTGGGCAACATCTTGTAAATACTGTACGCCAATGAATTGGCCACAGGATATTTAGGATTGGCCTCTGTAAATTCTTTGATCAATTTGCCATTGCCCCGATTGGTCTCAATGAGCATATAGCTGGCACCACCACTACCTCTAGCCTCAAAATTAAGGGCCAGGCCCACATCTTTGGCCCAGGGGTGCTTGTTTACGAATAAATCGGCCCCGTTCAGGCCCAACTCTTCGGCATCGGTTATCAAAATAATAATGTCGTTTTTTGGAGTTCTGTTGGTTTCCATAAAAGCGCGTACGCCTTCCAAAATAGTGGCCACCCCACTGGCAGCATCACTCGCTCCGTACGATGAATGTGGGCTGCTATCGTAATGTGACATAAGTAACAGGGCTTTGCCTTGACCACTGCCCTTTACGCGCGCCAAAACATTGGTCGCTCTGCTTAAATTACCCCAATCTCCCGCGGTATACCCTGTTTGTGTTGTTGTCTCGAAGCCCAATTTTTTTAATTCACCAATGACGTAGGCCAATGCATTGGCGTGGCCGGTAAAACCAACCGCATGGGGCTCTACCGACAAGTTTTTTACATGTGCCTTGGCCCGATCGACAGAAAAATCGGTGGTAGTTATTTTTGCGTCTCTCTCATAAGAGGGCATCAATGAGGTAAAACTCCAATAAACAGCATAAATAACCAGTAAAATGCTGATTGTTCTAGAAAATTTCATAGTGGTTTTAGTTGCCACATAAATGTATTAAATAAAAAAGTGTTAACGCCTTTAAGCTAAAAAATTACTGTAATTCAATGAAATTGACTATCTTAGGAAATCAACCTTTAACGAAAATACTATGGGAATCAAAAGCTTTCAAGGAGTTAGGGCCAAAGTCGATACTAAAAAAGAGTATGAGGCCAATATACTGGTATCCGATTATATGACTACCAAATTGGTGACATTTTCACCGGACCAATCCATACTGGAAGTGATGGAAGCCTTTGCCAAACATCATATTTCCGGTGGCCCGGTTATGGACAGCAATGGTTTTTTGGTCGGAATCATTTCTGAAGCCGATTGTATGAAACAAATTTCAGAAAGTCGTTATTTCAATCAGCCTATATTGGATAAAAGTGTGGAACGTTTTATGACCAAAAATGTGGAGACCATTCCGCATGATATGAGCATTTTTGATGCTGCAGGTGTTTTCGACAGGCACAATCGCCGTAGATTGCCTGTAATGAAAGATGGCATTTTGGTGGGCCAAATAAGTAGAAAAGATATTGTGGTCGCTGCTCTCAAGTTGACCGGGCACAATTGGAAGTAATTCTAATTACGCTGAACAATCATATAAAAATCATTGTCTAAAGGCAGGTAACCTAAATCATATACAAAGAAATAGGTGCTGCCTTTTTTCGTAGTGTAAATATTGGTAAAATATTCAAAATCAAAATCTTTGTCCATCAATCGGGTTTTGGTGGTTCTAGTTTTCCCTTCCTTTAAATCAAAGCTTGACAAGATTCTATAATTTTTGCGCAGCCTGTTATTGATATTGCGCATTAGATTTTTACTGTCTGTATTCAGCTTGTTGTTATAGGCATTTCGGCAATGGTCTGAGCAGAATTTTTTGTCTGCGCGACCCTTGATTTCCGTACCACATTCAAGACATTTTTTTGCCTCCATTATATTGATTAATCGTTTAAAATAATTGCCGGTAAATTCAAATTGGCATACATGGCGTTATATGTGGCCATTTCACTGCCTACAATGGTGTTCTTTTCATCTTGATAAACCTTCCAATCGGCCAAAAGGTCTTGCAGCCGTTCTTTGGCGCCTTGGGTGACCTGTGGTTCTGCCACATCAACAAATCCTTTTAAGTGCATTAAATCTGCATTGAGTTTGTTGTTGAAATTGATCACATCTTGAAAGGTTTTTTGCTTGGGTTGAATCAAATTTTCTTCCCATTGAACAATGCGCTTCACCAAGGCTTCGCCTTTTGCCAAGAGTTCTTTGGCCTCTTCTTTGTCTTTGAGCCATTTGGCATAGGTCTCCAACTGTGACTTGGCCAACCGCATTTGATTGACTGCCTCGTGCATGTTTTTTAGGGTGCTTTCAATGGTATTTAAAACCGATTGCTGTTCTTCATAATCTGCTTGTGAGGCATTGATCTTTGGATTTGGCAGCACCACCGCTTCGGTTTCCACCTGTTCGTTTTCAAGGCTTAAGCGTAAAACATAGGTGCCGGGGGCTACACTTGATCCATTGTAATTGCCAAATACAAATACCTTATCAATGGGCACAATGCCTTCTTTGGCAAAATCCCAGGTGAATCGATTAAAACCTTTTTTTGAGGTGAGTGCCACAGGTTTGGGTGGCCCACCTGGCCATGATTTAAAATCTTTTGGTTTTTGGTTGGTGATTGTTCTGATAACCTGGCCATTCTGCAGCACCTCCAATTTTAAATTCAAAGAATCCACATCCTTGGGCAAAAAGTAGTCAAACGTTACACCCGATTTTGGATTTTGACCCAACCCGGGTACCGGCTTATCTTGGCTGCCACCAAAAATCCGATAGCTATCTTTCGGTTTAATGATTTTAAGGGCCTGTTCCGTTCCCGTATTCTCTTGCAGAGCACCTACATCATCCAAAATCCAAAACGAGCGACCGGCAGTAGCGATGACGAGATCGTTATCCTGTATGCTAATGTCATTAATAGGAACGATGGGTAAATTCAATTGAAAGGGTTGCCAGTTTAACCCATCATTCAATGAAATAAATAGGCCGGTTTCCGTTCCGGCATAAAGCAATCCTTTTCGTTTTTTATCCTCGCGAACGACCCTTACAAAAGTGTGCTGGCCAACAATGCCGTTGGTTATTTTAGACCAAGTAGCCCCATAATCGGAAGTCTTGAAAACATAGGGCTTTAAATCCATCGATTTGTACCTCATGACAGCGATATAGGCCGTTGCTGCATCGTGCGGCGATACTTCTATGCTATTGATGATACCTTCTCCAAGATTGGGCGGTGTTATGTTTTGCCAAGTTGCACCACCATCTTTGGTAAGGTGAACAAGGCCATCGTCACTACCGGCATAAAGCACCCCTTGCTCGTGTGTAGATTCAACCAAATACATGAGCGTATTGTAGTTTTCCCCACCGGCGGCCTCATTGGTATAAGGGCCACCACCGGGGCCTTGTTTCTCTGTTTCGTTTCTAGTCAGATCGGGGCTGATAACTTCCCAACTTTGGCCACCGTCTTGGGTTTTGAATACCACGTTACCCGCATGGTAAATAGTATTGCGGTCATGGGGTGAGCTGATGATCGGAGCATTCCAGTTGTATCGAAATTTAAAATCTTTGGGCACTTTGCCCAAACCTAGCTCAGGATATTCTTTAATGGGCTTGCCCTCTTGCGATGCCCGCACCCATTTTTCAATAATGCCCTGATAGCAACCGCCGTAGATCACCTCAGGATTATCGGGGTCAAAAGCCAAATAGGCGCTTTCACAGCCCGCTACCGAATACCAATCTTTCCAATCGATTCCGCTATCATTGGTTCTACTGGCAATGGCAATTGCCGAATTGTCTTGCTGCCCCCCATAGACATTGTAAGGCACCAAATTATCGGTGATAACCCTATAAAATTGAGATGTGGCTTGGTTTTGCTGGGTACTCCAACTTTGGCCACCATTGTTTGAAATATTGGCGCCACCATCATTGGAATTGATCATTTTTGTATTGTCAAACGGATTTATCCATAAATGATGGTTGTCACCATGAGGGGTGGCCATTGGATTAAACGTTTTGCCCCCATCGATTGATTTGGTCACCGGTGCATTGAGTACATACACCACATTTTCATCTTGTGGGTCGGCAAAAATTTCCATGTAGTACCACGAACGGGCAATGTTGATGCGGTCTCCATTGATTTGTTTCCATTTTTTGCCCGCGTCATCACTGCGGTAAACACCGCCTTTTTTACCTTCGGCCTCAATAACTGCAAAAACCAATTCTGGATTGGCCCTTGATACTGAAATACCTGCTTTCCCGAATGTTTCGGGCAGGCCTTCCTTTAATTTCTTCCAGGTATTGCCACCATCGACCGATTTATATAATCCCGATGAGGCACCACCCGATTCCATGGTCCATGGATATCGCCTATGTTCCCACATGGCGGCATAAAGAATCAAGGGATTGTTCATATCCATGGATAGGGAAGAGGCTCCGGTGTTTTCATCAACATACAAAACACGCACCCAGCTCTCACCGCCATCAATTGACCTATAAATTCCCCGTGCCGTAGAAGGGCCATATTGTGCCCCTTGTGCTGCAATAAATAGAATATCTGGATTGGTAGGATGTATGATAACGTCAGAAATATGACGGGTCTCATCAAGGCCAATATGTTTCCAAGTCTTGCCGGCATCGGTCGATTTGTAAACCCCATCACCCATGGAGGTCATAACACCCCTAGCAGCATGTTCTCCCATGCCTGCCACAACAAGGTTAGGATTGCTTTCCGCCACAGCAATTGCGCCTACCGTACCTGTTTTTAATTGCCCATCCGAGATATTTTTCCATGTAATACCATCATCCACAGTTTTCCATATGCCGCCACCCGTCGATCCCATATAATAGGTCATTGGTTGGCCCACTACTCCGGTTGAAGCTACACTACGCCCTCCTCTAAATGGGCCAATATTGCGCCACTTTAATCCGTGGTATAATGAATCATTGAGGGTGACTATGGTTGTCGTGGTCTTTTTTCTTTTTTGGGCGTTGACCCCTAGGGGTGCCAATAAAAACAAGACAAGCAATAATTGAAAGGCTTTCATACAGTTTGATTAGTCTGTAGAAAGATACAAAAGCATGCCGATTTGAAAAAAGGGATTACATCCGATTCTTAAATTTTATCGAACCGGCGCTTTTATGTAAAATGATATGATTTATTCTGAAATCTTAAATTTCACCTGTACCGTGGCTTCAACCTTGATTTTTTCAAAATCAATATCCAAGGGTTCGGGAGCAGCCATATCCATGGCCATGGCCTTCATTTCCATTCTGGGTTGATTATATCTGGGATAATAGGGTTGGCTATTATCAACGATATGAATGGCCGGCCCTAGCTCTTGGCCCAATGGTGCGGTCATGGCCTGGCCCTTAAGAAAGGCTCTTTTGACAGCTCTTGACTTAAGTTCAAGTTCAAGGGCATCCATCTTTGAATATTCGGTTTTTTCAAGATAGGTGTTGGCAATGTCCATTTGCTCCAATTCTACCAATGCTTTTGCGGCCGTCAATCCGTCATAAACCATTAAAGAATACTGCTTGCTTTTAAGGACTTCTTTTTGCCGTAGAAAGTATTTTTGAAAATTACTGCTCAAGTCTTTGATGACCAATTGCTTATCAATATCAATACCGATTGCCCTTAATCGTTGGGCCATTTTGTTTTCTTGCTCCTCAATGGATTTTCTGCCTTTGGAGTCTTTTTCTTGAATGGTGATGCTCAAATAGATTTTGTCGGGAGTTACCAAAGTATCCACCTTGGCAGAGGTTTCTAGATAGGATACATCCAAAAAGCTCTTGGATTGTGAAAATCCGATAGAAACGGATAAAAGGGCTAAAGCAATAAAGAGTAAATTTTTCATGTGACTGTGTTTAAACAACTATTAGCAAAACTAATGCCAATCTTGTTATCCCTTAAATTCTATTTTATTGTGGGTGCCATCACAGAAGGGCTTATTACTTGAGGCTCCGCATCGGCAAAATGCGGTGGTTCTCTTTTTGGTTTCGGAGCTGCCATTGGCATGGGCTATTTCAATGTTGCCGTGCACCAATAAAGGGCCATTTTTAGCTACATCTATTTTTGTCATATTTGCGTCTGATGATGATTTAGCGTTGTTTTTTTCACCTTTCATATAATGACTCAACGCACCCGAAGGGCATTTGTCAATCTGTGCTTTGAGTTCATTCGTAGGTGCATGTTCAGGTTGTATCCACGGTTTCTCGGTAGGGCGGTAAACCTTTGGCAATGTTTTTACACATACCTCTGAATGTATACAGAGTTTTGGTTTCCATACCACCGTCAACTCTCCATTTGTGTATTCTTTAATTATCTGTTTTTCCATATTAAGCGATATTTATTCCTTTTAAAACCAAGGCCTTCCATTCGGGATGTTTTTTTATATATCCCGCTACAAAAGGACAAAGGGGGACTAAAATCATATTTTTTAGTTGAATATCTTCAAGCACTTGCCTGATCAATTCTGATCCTATACCCCTGCCTTCAAGTCCAATGGGGACTTCGGTATGGGTCAAGAAAATTCTGTTTTGCGCCACAATATATTCCAATCTGGCGAGCTTGTCATCCACCAAAAGCTCATACTGCTTTTTGGCAGAATTGTCGGTTACCTTGTGGTCCATTTTGGTTTGGTCGTGTAAAAAATTGGTTGCTATAGATAAAGTTAGTCTATTTTTTACAGAGTTATAAGTAGTTGAAAACCAGCATTAAAAATAATTACAAACGACAACAAATAATTACAAACGAAAATAAATAATTCCCAACCGAGTCTTTCTGCGATGCCAATGTATGTTTGCCTTGTCGAATGAAGGACGTTCGATAGTATTAACTGTTAACCCTTAAAATTTAGAAATTATGAACGCACTTAAAAACAAAGTACAGTTGATTGGACACTTGGGACAAGATCCCGAAATTGTGAACTTGGATAATGGCAATAAAGTAGCCAAATTTTCAATCGCCACCAGTGATAGTTATAAAAACACACAAGGCGAGAAAGTGGAAGATACCCAATGGCACAATGTGGTCGCCTGGGGCAAAACCGCTGAGATCGTTGAAAATTATTTGAACAAAGGAAAGCAAGTTGCCATAGAAGGAAAGCTTACCCACCGCTCTTATGAAACCAAAGAAGGTGATAAAAGATATGTTACCGAGGTAAGATGTAACGAGTTGCTCATGTTGGGCAAATAATCGTATGGCATCAAATGAAAAAAGGGAGGCTCTGGCCTCCTTTTTTTATGGTAGGGTTTTTTGCAAGTAGATTGTTTTAAAACCAAAGACGCCAAAAAAGCGCAGTTATTAAAACAGTTAAATCAAAGAATATGAAAAATGATAAATGGATCACTTTAGGTTTTGTTTTACTTATGATTTTTGGTTTAAAAGCCCAAGAGGAACCCAAACAGCAAGAGGACAAAAGCTCTTATTATGAGCAGCGTGCCAAGCAAGATGCGGAATATGAGCAGTCTTTGGCATTGGATAAGGAAGCGGATGAGGCTGATTTTTGGGCCGATCAAAAACAATATGAAAAAGATTTAAAGGCGCGGGATAAAAAAGCTTACAAGGCTTATATGAAAGGAAAGCGCGATGCATATGCGGAACATGAGGCACATTGTGGCCATCATTGCGGCCATAGTGATTATTACCATCACCATGCCCATTTTTATTACACGTACCATTCCAATTATTATAGGAGTCCGTCGCGCAGGGCCACTTTGGGTACCCGGGTCAAAATAGGGACACCCAATTTAAGGGTAGGCTTGTTTTAAAATCTAAAAAACCCCACGAAAAAGTGGGGTTTTTTATGCTACTTTTTTGAGTAGATCATAACAAGGGCAACGTTTGCAGCGTTTGCTCTCTTTTTTCTTATATTTTTTGCAACATTTGGTCTTGCAGCTTTTGGGGTCCAATTCCCTCAAATTAGCTTTGCGTTTCTTTGTTGCTTTTTCTTTCTTTTTGCCCATATAGCATGCAGTGGGCATAAAAATAATTATTTTTATTTAATCTAAATAAGAGAAATAATAAAAAATTATACACCTGGGTCCGAGGCGGCACTTTCCACGGTTAATTGTTGAATATCGCGATCAAATAAATATAAGCCGCCTTTATCATTGCCAATTAAATTGATCTTATCCAAAATAGTGCGGGCCAAGGCCTCTTCTTCTATTTGTTCTGCAACATACCATTGAAGAAAATTATGCGTGGCATAGTCTTTTTCTTCAAGTGTTACATGCACCAATTCGTTGATGCTTTTAGAAACAAATATTTCATGTTCGTAAAGTTCTTGGAACATTTTGGGCAAGGTGCCAAAATCTATTTTCGGAGCTTTTAATTGTGATATTTTGGCATGTCCGCCACGTTCATTGACATATTTGACCAATTTGAGCATATGCATACGTTCTTCATCTGAATGGCCGTACATGAATCCGGCGACTCCTTCAAGGCCTTTGACTTCGGCCCAAGAGGCCATTGAAAGGTATATCTGTGAAGATTCTGCTTCGATCTGTATTTGGGTATTCAATGCTTTTTCCAGCTTTTTTGATAACATAGTTGTATTGTTTAAAAACAAAGTTACTAATTATGGAATTTTGATTAGGAGTAAATTTCTTGTGCCAAACGAAACGTATTGGCATGTGCCTCAATGATCAATTTGATATCTGGAGAATAGCCACCGCCCATACTGCATTGTATGGGGATATTAAGGTCTTTACAGGATTGTAATACATAGCGATCGCGCTCAGCACAGCCTTCTAAACTCATACCCAGGGTGCCCAATTTATCTGAGTGTAACACATCAACCCCGCACAGATAAAAAATGAAATCGGGTTTGACCTTTTCTATCAATCCGGGCAGGGTGTTTTTTAAGAGCGATAGGTATTGCTTATCATTCGTTCCCTTTGCTAGCGGAATATCCAAATCAGATTCTTCTTTTTTAAAGGGATAGTTGGATTGGCCATGCATGGAAAAAGTAAAGACCGAAGGGTCATTTCTAAATATTTGAGCCGTTCCATTGCCTTGGTGCACATCTAAATCAACAATTAAAATGCTTTTGGCCAAGCCTTGGTTCAATAGGTACTTTGCCCCGATGGCCTGATCGTTGAGCATACAAAATGCCTCTCCACGGTTAGAGTAGGCATGATGGGTGCCCCCGGCAATATTCATAGCAATACCATATTTTAAGGCAAACTCAGAACCTTTGATGGTACCATCGGCGATGATTCGTTCACGTGAGACCAATTCATGCGAAAGGGGAAAACCAATTTTGCGGGCCGCACTTGGTTTTATGTTAAGGTGGACCAAATCATGATAGTACTTAAGGTCATGGGCTGCTAAGAGCTGCTCATCTGGTGGAAAATCCGGTTTAAAAAAATTATTGCTTTCACAAGTGCCTTCATGTACAAGTTGTTCCGGCAAAAGATCGTATTTGACCATGGGAAACCTGTGGCCCTCAGGTAAGGGATGTTTATAAATGGGGTGATAGGCAATCTTGAGCATTAACTGATCATTTCACCATTGCCAACACCGTCTTTATCAGGATTCACAAACACCAATTTACCTGTTTCGTCCTCGGTCATCAAGATCATGCCCTCACTTTCAACACCGCGCAATTTTCGAGGTGCCAAATTGATCAATACGGTCACACGTTTTCCAATGATGTCTTCTGCATTAAAACTTTGGGCAATGCCGGAAACAATGGTTCTTGTATCGAGGCCGGTGTCCACTTTTAAGACCAATAGCTTATCTGCTTTGGGCATTTTTTCCGCGGCGGTTATGGTGCCCACGCGCATATCCAATTTACTGAAGTCTTCGTAGGTGATGGTTTCTTTTTGTGCTGCCATGGTCTTGTTGGATTGTTCGTTCGATTTTTTTGTCGCTTCCAGTTTTGCCAACTGTTGTTCAATTTCTTCATCTTCAACTTTACGGAACAATAGTTCACTGGTGTTTATTTGGTGACCAGCGGGCAGCAAAATTTCTTTTTCCGAAACTGATGCCCACGAGTGGTTTTTTGCAGTACCCAGATTGAGCATTCCTTTAAGCTTTTGAGAAGTAAAGGGTAAAAAGGGCTCGCTCAAGATCGCCAATGCCGTTGCAATTTGTAACGCAACGAACATGATGGTCTTGGTGCGTGCCTCATCGGTTTTTACCACTTTCCAAGGCTCTTCGTCTGCCAGATATTTATTGCCCAATCGTGCCAAATTCATCAATTCTTGGCCAGCTTCACGAAAGCGATAGCGCTCCAACGAATTGGCGATAGTCGTTGGATAATCTTTTATGGCATTGAGGGTGTCTTTGTCAATAGTGGTCAAGGTTGCAAGTTCTGGAACCTCACCTTCAAAATATTTATGGGTCAATACGGTGACTCTATTGATAAAATTGCCAAAAATGGCTACCAATTCATTATTGTTTCTTGCCTGAAAATCTTTCCAAGTAAAGTCGTTGTCTTTTGTTTCAGGTGCATTGGCCGTCAGGGTATAACGAAGCACATCTTGCATATCGGGAAAATCTATCAAGTACTCATGTAACCATACCGCCCAATTTTTTGATGTGGACAGCTTATTGCCCTCCAAATTCAAAAATTCATTGGCAGGCACATTGTCGGGCAAAATATATTCACCGTGTGCTTTGAGCATGCTCGGAAAAATGATACAATGAAAAACAATGTTGTCCTTTCCTATAAAATGCAACAATTTGGTATCCTTATCCTTCCAATACGGCTCCCAATCTTTGCCTTCACGCTCAGCCCATTCCTTGGTAGAAGATATATAACCGATCGGCGCATCAAACCATACATAAAGCACTTTGCCCTCGCCACCCTTCACCGGCACTGGAATGCCCCAATCAAGGTCCCGTGTAACTGCCCTGGGTTTTAGCCCATCGTCAATCCATGATTTGCATTGGCCATAAACATTGGGTTTCCAATCTTCTTTATGATCTTTTAAAATCCATTGCTTTAGAAAGTTCTCATACCGATCCAAAGGCAAAAACCAGTGTTTAGTCTTTTTTAGGGTAGGCACATGACCTGTTAGGGTCGATTTCGGATTGATCAAATCGGTCGCGTTCAAAGAAGAACCACAGTTTTCACATTGATCGCCATAGGCTTCTTCATTTCCGCAACGCGGACAGGTGCCTACAACAAAACGGTCTGCCAAAAATTGCGCGGCCTTTTCATCATACAATTGCTCAGTGGTCTCTTCAATAAAATCATTCTTTTCGTATAAGTTTTTGAAAAAGTCCGAGGCGGTATCATGATGAACTGTAGCTGAGGTTCTTGAATAGTTGTCAAAGGAGATACCAAAGTCAACGAAAGACATTTTGATGATAGTGTGATACTTGTCGATAATTTCTCGAGGGCTCACCCCTTCTTTTTTCGCCTTCATGGGTATGGCCGCACCATGTTCATCACTTCCCGAGATAAAGGCCACATCGTGGCCCAATAGCCGTTGGTAACGGGCATAGATGTCGGCAGGCACATATACACCTGCCAAATGACCAATATGAAGGGGTCCGTTGGTATATGGCAAGGCTGCGGTTATGGTATAACGCGATGGTGATTTTTTGGACATCAACTGCAAAATTAAGGCTCAAAAATAGCGATTTTCAAAGGACCCAATTCAATAGTTGGGCGCATAAATAGGAATATGGGCCAAGTTAAAAATTACAGTACATCGAAAAAGTGGGCGCAGATAGAATAATTGACGCTAAAGAAAGTTTTTTCTTACGTGATAATATGAAACGTAATCCAATTAATTATGAGTGTAGGTAATCCTAAACGATTTGAGAAATTCTCAAAATTAAAAAAGCAAGAAAAAAAGGAATCGAAAGAAACCGGTAATGTTGTGGCTCGGTTATATAAAGATAAAAATTACGAGACCAAAAAAGCTTTGAAGTTTAAAACCGATGCCGATCGTTCCAAACTGTCTTAAAAAATGAAACCTCCAAATTATGCAGCCCTATTTGGGGCGAGGAGCTGCAGAACAGGAGGTTTCGAGACAATGCAAATAAAATTTACATGATCATGACAGATTTGCTCATTTTTTGGTCGGCCACCTGAATGCGATAAATGTACTTTCCGGTAGAAAGACCGCCTCTAACACGTTCTCGAATGTTGATTTCGGCAGATCCTTCGAACATCATCTCATTGAAGACCGTACCCACGTTCTGTCCTAAAATATTATACAATTGAATATCTACATGTGCACTAAAAGGCATCTCTAAGTAAATATGTGGATTTTGTTCTGTTGGATAATATGGTCGATGTACCACTTCAAATGCCAATTCTTCACTGCCCACTTCGCCATTGGGATCACTTGGTGGGGTGTCGGGTAAAGTTGGTGGGTCGTCACTATAGGCGATATCATCAAAATCAATGCCGCTACAATTAAATCCTAGATTTACAGGATTGTATGGGTGATCCAATAAATGTTCTTCCACTTTGGGAATCGGCACGCATAACCATTCTGCCAATACGGTAGCATAGAGATCTCTAAAATCCATAGTATATTCCAAATTGCCACGTCCGTTGGGATTGTCCAGCGAAGGATGTTCACCAACGAAGGCGCTCCCGTCCAATCCAGAACCAAAGAAAAGGGTAGGGGCCGCTTTACCATGGTCTGTACCATTGGAACCATTTTCGAAAATTCGACGCCCAAATTCAGAAAAGGTCATGCTGAGTACCTCATTATCTTGTTCTGTGAAAGCGAGGTCTTCATAAAAATTGTTGATAGCGATTGAAAGATTCGTCATCAAGCGTTGATGGGCAAAGGGCTGATTTCCATGTGTATCAAAGCCACCCATGGATATCATATAAACTTTAGTGCCCAAATTGCCTTTTATCAAACGTGCCAAAAGGGCCAATTGACGGGCAAAACCATTGTCTTGGTATTCCACCTGATTCTGACCTCGCTCGTAGGCTTGATGAATTTTACCTGCATATTCGTAGGTGGTGTTAGCAACCCCTCTTAAAAATTTTAATTGATCGCCATACATACAATTGTCAAAAGGAGCATTTTCAATGTCATAGAAAAAACCCGTCTGTGCAATTTCCTCCAATTGATCTATATTATTGGTTACGAAAGCATAATTGGTCTCTTCACCTTGAAATACCAAGTTGGACAGATTTCCAATTTGTATAGCCGCTGGTGCTTCGGGTGGATTGATCAAATAATCAGGGTATAGGTCTTCAAAATGACGCCCCATCCAACCCGTGTTCAAACCTGTAAAGCCAGTCGTGGTCAAATCGGTATTGGCATAAATATCAGAGCCCGTAAAATGAGAAAGACTTTGGTTTTCATAACCTACCCCATGTACCGCTTTAAATTGTCCATCGCCCCACATGGGCTCCAAGGCATTCATATAGGAAGGAATACCAAAGTCATCGGTCAATTTTAAAACCTTACTTTCAGGAATATAAATATTGGGCCTGGCATTGGCGTAAGTATCGTATTGTTGAATGGGAATAACCGTACTTAATCCATCATTGCCACCACTCAATCGAATCAATATCAGAATATTATCCGTTTCTGCTGCGGCAATGGCAGCGGTAAGTGGCGAAGGGGCCGATGCTGAAAGCAAATTACTGCCCAACATCATTGATCCAGAACCGGCAATGCCCAAGGCTTGAAGAAATGATCTTCGGCTCCAGTTTTTATGTTCTTGATCGTGACCCTCATGTTCTAGGCCTTTAAAGGGTGACGTCTTGTGATTGTTATGATTATCGCACATAGCAGTAGGTTATTTAAGTTGAAATTCGGGTTCTCTGGTCAAATGTCTCAAAAGCACATAAACTTGAGTGGGTACTTCGGCACTAACGGCGAGCATCCAAAGACTGAGGCCTCCATCGATATAATCTGGGGAATAATAGTTCTCAGGTACATCGTCTATTTTAAATGCGTCCATGGCATTCTGAAAGTCTTGGTCGGTCAAAAGACCTTTGGGAGTAAATTTATTGACCAGGGCATTCACCACTATTTCAGGGTTGCTGGTATTGCTGTTGGCGGTACCAACGGCATCCATGGCCAATACCCTAAATTGTTCAGGGTCGGCCGTAAAAAAGCGTTCTAAAAAAACTTCCATCGTTAGCCAACGACCAATTATAAAGTTGGTATTGATCCACTGCCGATTGCGCTGCCAGCCGGCGACATCAACAGGTTCAAATAATTCTTGGCCAATCAGTCGGGCGGCATCTATACTATTGATGACCGTGCCATCGTCATAAGCAAAGTTGGTTTCTTTGAGTAGACCCAAGTATAGATCAAAAGGACTTTTAATGATAACACCAATGGCGGTTTCGTCAAAAAAGTGTTGACTTTTAAACAACTGCGAAAGCACTGGGGCCAATTCAAAATTATTGGATACAAAAGTACTGGCCATCGCTGTGATTATGGTTTGTGCATTGCCGGCATCATCAGATGAATCTGGGTGCACAAAATATTCATATAATTTGGTGCAGATGAACCTGCCAATTTCATTGGGTCTTTCGTTGAACAAAATGTCAATGACATCGTCATAGCCCCAATTGCCAGTTTGGCCAAAAATGGTTTTACTGCCGGCATCATGGCGTTCCGGGTCAAAGGTTACTTGGGTACAATCTACCTCGCCCCTATTGGTATAACCGGATAATGCTTTGGCCGTTTCAATAATATCCTCTTCCGTATAGCCATTGCCTTCACCCAATGCGAACAATTCATAAAGTTCGCGAGCATAATTTTCGTTCGGATTGTTGCCGTTGTTGTAGGCACCATCCAGATAAAACAGCATGGCACTTGTGAGCCCAATCTCACTTACGAATGTTTTGAAATTGCCGAGGGCATTTCGCTGTAGGCAATTGACATAATAATAAAGGAATGAATTACAATCGTAGACTTCCAATTCTGTCACAAAATGGTTGCTCCAAAAAAAGCTGAGACGATCACGAAGATTGTTGTTCAAGAGCGAATTACCATAAGCGGTGGCAAATTCGTCGCGTTGTGCCCGTCTGAGTTGTCCCGCTAAGTCATCGTCTTCAGGATAGTCGTCTGCGGTCCAATCTCCCCACGCTGGAATTGGTATTACGGGAGCCGAAAGGGCTTGGTTAATAAGGTTGTCCACCAACGCTCCGGCCGTTTGGCCCGTAGCTAGATTGATGGTTTCCACCGAAGCGCTAAAACCCAATCTACGATATAGATGTGCCGCGCGGACTTCATCTAATGGTGGGGTGTAGGGCGCTAGGGTAGCGGTATTACAATTGATCAAAAGTTCCATAGCAAAGATTTGGCATTTAAAAGTATCATAGTGTTTGGGCTTACTATGTGCTTTAAGTAGGTGTGGTTCAATTGAAGCCCTAAAATACAATGAAAACGTTGTTTTGGCGATGAACCACCTATTTTTTCGATGAAATGCACTATAATTTTTATAATTTTCAGAATTCATGGCAAAACACAATGAATTTGGAAAATTAGGCGAGCAAAAAGCAGTAGACTTTTTGAAAAAAGGAGGCTATGAAATTCGGTATCGTAATTATAGGTATTTAAAAGCCGAAATAGATATCATCGCCCAGAAGGATGATACCTTGGCAATCATTGAGGTGAAATCGCGGCAGTCTTCTTTTTTTGAAGATTTAGCCGATACGGTCAATACAAAAAAAATTAAATTATTGGTTAGCGCGGCCGATCAATTTGTGGTCGAGAACAATCTTGATGTAGAAGTACGTTTTGATATCATAACAATTATAAAAAAAGGAAAGCACTTTGAAGTGGAACATTTGAAAGATGCGTTCTATCATTTTTAACGATTTGTTTAATTTATAACATCTCGTTATTTTTGATCCAAATTCATTGCCATGAAAACCATATCGGCCGTTGTTGAAAATTACATTAAGAAAAAACCATTTTTACAAAGTGCATTGGCCCAAGGAATTATCAATTTGACCTCTTTGTCACGCCTTGTCAAACCTGAGATTGAAGAGGCTTTGGGAAAGCCGGTTCGTAACGGGGCCATCGTTATGGCATTAAAGCGACTTTCTGACGACCTGGAATTTAGGGCTACCCATAAAATAGTGAAAGTCTTAAAGAACATTGGTGAGATTACTGTGCGTTCCAACCTTTCTGATTATACTTTTTTATCTTCTGAAACCATCTTGGCCAAGCAGGCCAAGTTATTGGAAAAAGTACATGAAAACCAAGATATTTTTTATACATCTTCCAGGGGGGTCAATGAAATCAATATTGTGGT
>JABDND010000141.1 GCA_013001145.1 Croceitalea sp.
GGCCACTTTTTCGGCAACAATGTCTTTAGCCTGTTTTTTAGTAGCTACAAAAAGAATTTAGCGACCAGAAGCCGCGATTTTTTTGAGCGCCTCGTTGGCCTCGTCCAATTATGCTACAGATTTGTAAAGATTGATTACGTGGATTCCATTACGCTCCATGTAGATGTAGGGCGCCATGTTCGGATTCCATTTTCTTGTTAGGTGTCCAAAATGCACACCTG
The DNA here is from genome assembly GCA_013001145.1 of Croceitalea sp. Classification (GTDB taxonomy): domain Bacteria; phylum Bacteroidota; class Bacteroidia; order Flavobacteriales; family Flavobacteriaceae; genus Croceitalea. Next base: position 222 of record JABDND010000141.1, read on the forward strand.
CTTCCAGTAAGTTTTTTACTTCAATGTTACTTGCCATTTTTTGTAATTAGTTTACGTTCCGTTGAATTAGCAATGAATGGGTGGTCAGTGCATTCTGCACATTGCCCCAGTCATTTAGATGCTAAACTAAATTCCAAAAAGTTGATAATTTTTGCTCTTTGGAACAACGACAACTTTGGGTTAAAATATTGCTTTGGCCATATTTGACCAAGACTTTCAATGAACTTGATATAAAAGGTGCGAACGTGTCGCGAAAAATTCTTAACGTTTTGAGAACTGGAACTTTTTTCTTGCTTTCTTCTGACCAAACTTTTTACGTTCCACCATTCTGGGGTCCCTGGTCAATAAACCTTCCGGTTTTAAAATAGCTCTATTCTCAGCATCAATCTCGCACATAGCTCTTGAAAGGGCTAAACGCACAGCTTCAGCTTGTCCTGTAATGCCACCACCGAAAACATTGATTTTGACATCGAAATTGCCATCCGTTTCCGTCATAGTAAAAGGTTGTTTTACCTTATATTGAAGGGTAGGAGTGCCAAAGTATTCTTCAAACTTTCTTTTGTTGACGGTTATGTTACCCTTTCCTTCAGAAACATATACACGTGCCACTGCAGTTTTTCTTCTGCCTATTTTATGAACCACTTCCATTATTTGTAGTCATTTAAGTTAATCGCCTTAGGTTTTTGGGCCTCATGGCCGTGTTCGGCACCCGCATATACTTTCAGGTTTCTGAACAAATCGGCACCCAATCTGTTTTTGGGCAACATGCCTTTTACAGATTTTTCAATGAGTCTTTCTGGATGTTTGGCCAATAGATCGCCCGCATTTATTGAGCGCTGACCCCCAGGATACCCGGTGTATCTTAAGTAGTTTCTATCAGTCCACTTATTACCGGTCAATTGAATTTTCTCGGCGTTGATGACTATGACGTTATCTCCGCAATCCACGTGGGGAGTAAAATTGGTTTTGTATTTGCCCCTAAGTATTTTGGCCACTTTTGAGGCCAGTCTACCCAATGTTTCACCCTCCGCATTCACCAGTATCCATTGCTTGTCAACGGTAGCTTTATTGGCAGAAACTGTCTTATAACTTAATGTATCCACTACTTGAAATATTAAAAATTTTCAATCCATTCCCGATAAACGGGGTGCAAATGTACAATTATTAGATTGAAATACAAATGCTTGTTTGTGAATATTTTTAGTTCTGTATCTAAAAATTTTTAGCGCGCCGTTTGCGCAGAAATATAGATGTTAATAAAATCTTAAATATCAGTATTACTGTAACGATGCGAAAGTTCTTCGGTCTTTAATTTATATAATTGACCTCTTTAACCTAACCCATAATAAAACATGCGCAATTATTGCTGTTTAGTATTGGTATTGTGCCACGCAATCATTTGTTGGTCACAAGACTCGATACAAGTAGTACCTAAAAAGGTCTATACGACCAAAATCATTGTTGACAATCCTGTTCCAACAATAGATGGGACCCTTGATGATAGGGCATGGAATTTAGTGCCTTGGTCAGATGAATTTATAGAACGGCAACCCGATGAAAACACACCTCCTACTGAACAAAGTAGGTTTAAAATACTTTATGATCAAGAATACCTTTACGTAGCGTATCGTTGTTTTGATTCAAAGCTCGATAAAATAGAAAAAAGGCTCTCACGGCGTGATGGCTTTGCTGGCGATAGGATAGCAATAATTATAGATAGTTATCACGATAAACGCACAGCCTTTTCTTTTAGCACAACTGTGGCCGGTGTAAAAGGGGATGAGTTCGTATCGCAAAACGGAAATAATTGGGATGATAGTTGGAATCCCATTTGGTATACGGCATCAAACATAGATGATGAAGGATGGACTGCAGAGGCAAAAATTCCTTTTAGCCAATTAAAATTTGGTAAGGCCAAAGAACAAATATGGGGGCTGCAAGTTACACGCCTACTTTTTAGAGAACAAGAAAGGTCTGTTTGGCAGCGAGTGCCGCAGAATGCCCCTGGTTTTATTAGTGAGTTTGGTGAATTGCATGGCTTATTGGATATAGAGCCTCAGAAGCAATTGGAAATTCAGCCTTTTGTGGTCAATCAATATGATAGCTACCCCTCAGAAATTGACAATCCGTTCAGGGAAGGCAGTGATTACATTTTAAATGGTGGGCTCGATGCCAAAATAGGCATTACAAACGATTTGACGCTTGACCTTACGGTTAACCCAGATTTTGGTCAAGTTGAAGCTGATCCGGGCGCCATAGCCCTAGACGGATTTCAAATATTCTTTAGGGAGCAACGTCCATTTTTTATAGAGAACAAGAATATTTTTGATTACGAATTTGCCAACGGCAATGACAACGTCTTTTATAGTCGTAGAATAGGACGGAGCCCTCAAGGATCACCTAATTTAAATAGCGGGGAGTATGTCAATGTTCCCAACAACACGACCATATTGGGTGCTGCCAAATTCTCTGGAAAGACCAAAGATGGCTGGTCAATAGGTTTTTTGGAAAGTGTTACTGGTAATATGTATGCCGAAATTGATAATAATGGGCAGCGGAGAAAAGAACTGGTCGAGCCTTTGACCAATTATATGGTAGGTCGTTTGCAAAAAGATTTTAATGATCGCAATTCATATGTCGGTGGCATATTTACCGCCACCAACCGTAAACTGGATGCCAATTTGGAGTTTTTGCGAAAAGCAGCCTATAGTGGTGGTCTTGATTTTAGGCATAATTGGAAGGAAAGACGTTATTATCTCGAAGGCAACGTGGTTATGAGCCATGTAAATGGTAGTAAAGAATCCATTACCAACACACAAGAAGAACTTACACACCTTTTTCAAAGAACAGATGCAAGCCACGTTGCGGTAGACACCACTCGAACATCATTGACCGGTACCGGAGGCAAGATCGAAATTGGTAAGGCAGGGGGAGGCAATTGGCGCTATTGGACAGGGGCCAACTGGCGATCGCCCGAATTGGAACTGAATGACATTGGTTTTTTGCGCCAAGCAGATGATATAAGGCAATATGGTGTTTTGCAATACCTTTTATTGAAGCCTACCAAATTTTACCGACAAGCAAATGCAACTATCTCGGAATTCACTTCATTTGACTTTGAAGGCAATTATAACCGCATTCAATATGAGTTCAATGGATTCATCAATTATCAGAATAATTGGTTCACTGAAATTGGTGCTTCACATAAACCCAGAATTTTTTCCAATACCGTGTTGAGAGGAGGGCCTAGATGGCGATGGTCAGAAGAGAATTTTTACTATGTTTTTGCGGGTACCGATCAACGCAAAAAATTCAATATGACCATGGGTTATGTAAATAGCCGAATGAAACAAGATAATTTTGCCCTAGATCGATACGTGCTTCGCTTTCGATATCAGCCCTTTGATGCATTTAGTCTTTCCCTTAACATGGAATATGAAGAGAATCCAAATAAAACCCAATATATTACAGAAGCAGATTTTAATGGTACGCCACGTTATATTTTGGGCAATATAGACCAACGCACTTTTGTTACTTCTTTAAGGTTCAATTATAGTATTAATCCCAATATGAGCATTCAATATTATGGTCAACCCTTTATATCAAGAGGTACTTATACAGATTTTAATTTTGTGAACAACCCAATTGCCGTGGACCTTTCAGAAAGAATAAGTCTTTATGGCCCAAATCAAATTACGAAATCATCAGATAATGTTTCTTATTTGATTGATGAAAATTTAGACACACAGGTGGATTATCAATTTAGCGACCCAGATTTTGCGTTTGTACAATTTAGGTCTAATTTGGTTTTTAGGTGGGAGTACATACCTGGATCTGAAATTTTCTTGGTTTGGTCCCAGGGTGTGACTGGTTTGGGAGACCCCATGGATTCATTAAGCGCCAGTCTTGATGGTCAAATTTGGGGCCAGGAACGCGATAACACCTTTTTGATAAAGGCCACCTATCGTTTCATTTTATAAAGCCAGTAGTGTACTAATTTGTTGTTTTTTGCGTTCAATCTGCATATTCCCCTAAAATAGTATGATGAAAAAGTATCTATTAACTTTTACGTTCTGCAGCCTATTGGCACTTTCTTGTTCTACCGATGCTAATACCGAAGTAAATGCCGTAGCATCATTTTCCCTCAACGGTACTTGGGCGCTTACCGATATAAGATATGAAAACAACACCGATAATACCGATTTGATTTTTGCACAACAGATTCTAGAAGTATTGGTTGACCAAAGTTGCGATTTGACCACTTTTACTTTTAATGCCGATGGTACTGTTGTAGCCGAAAGTAAGTTGGAATACCTTGAATTCAATGCTGGTGCCAATGGTTTGGAAGTCCCTTGTCCTGAGCAGAGTATCATTGAAAATTCACTTTGGTCATTGGATGGCGATCAACTCACGGTAATCAATGATCAACAAGAAGAAGAGACCATTACCATAACTTTTGAAGGTAACAATACGTTTATCATTTCAGGCGAAGAGGTTGACGCATCAAATTATGTGGGAGCCGATGCTGTTTTTAACCGTCAGTAATTAAAATTTTCTCCAAAGCTTTGACCAGGGCCTTGTTGGCCTCTGCATCGCCAATGGTAATTCTTACTTTGCCCGGCGCGCCAAATTGAGACACGGGCCTTACCATTATATTATTGTGCATCATAAAATCTGTAAACTCAAATTCTGGCAATGGAGGGTCAATCAAAAAGAAATTGGCTTGAGAGGCCCAATATTTTATGCCCAACCTATTGAATTCCTTGATTAAGTATAGTCGTCCATCCAAAACGGTTTTAACTGTTTTGTCAATAAATTCCGTATCCTCAAGGGCGCCAATGGCCGCTTCGATAGAGGTGATGGGCAATAAAAAAGGCTTGTGTATCTGTCGGACATAATTGGCAATTTGAGCTGTACTATAGCAATAGCCAACACGTTGGCCTGCCAAACCATAAGTTTTGGAAAAACTGTTGACAGCAATGATATTGTGACCTGCTAGCACGTAGGGCAGCCCTGTCGAATAATCTGAAGCGTTGGCAAAATGACGGTACACTTCATCGTAGACGATTATGATATTTTCTGGAACCTTTTTTAGAAATTCGTCCAGCTTTTTTTTAGGGATATAGGTGCCCGTAGGATTGTTTGGACTGGTTAAGAAGATGACCTTTGTCCGCTCTGTGATTGCATTCAATATGCCACTTAGATCTAGACTATAATCTGGTTGTAACAAAGGTATGTCAACTTGTTTGGCACCATACCATCTAGAAAATACCGCATATGGTAAAAAGCATGGATTGGAATAAATAATCTCGTCCCCTTCATAGACAAAGGCCCGTAAAATCATATCAATAATTTCTGAACCACTGTTGGCACATAAAAACTGGTCGGCCAATAATTGGCCATTAAAGTCTTTGACCAATGCCTCCCTCAAGCGAATATCTGTTTGGTCTGGGTATACACCAACCGACGCAGCTGCTTTAATCAAGGCTTGGGTTGCCTTTGGAGAT
>JABDND010000142.1 GCA_013001145.1 Croceitalea sp.
TTTTCCATCCGCTTTCAAAACCGGTAAAGGTGGGCGTGCGTTTAAGTTGCCTAATGATGGGGTTGGCATCTACCACCTCGGGCGGTATGACCAGTTCACCCGAAAGACCGGAATGCGTCACGCGGCGTGAATCGTAAATAAAGCCAAAGCGTTCATCGTTGCCTGCATTCCCTTCGGTTACGTCGCTGAGCGTATATTTCCAATGACTGCCCAATACTTTCATCACCTTTTTAAAGTGGTCCAAATCACTGTTGATCTCTTGAATGGACACAATGTCGAAGGCATTTATTATTTCGGCGATATAATACAGTGATTCCGCGGTGCGGTATTTTATCCTCCCAAAATTTTTAAGGTTCCAAGAGGCCAAAAGCAGGTTGGTGTCGACCTTTTTGCTGGGCACTTGGTCACTAAGGCCTTGGTTGAGTTCGCGCAAATGCGTAATGGTGCGTTGCTTGGCTTCATTGTCCATAAGTCGTGCATAGTCATTTTCCGCGTCCAACATGATCAATGAATACCGGTCGTTGGTAAGCTCGGAATCTGGGCGTAAATCGTTGTACCACATGGTGTTTTGTTTTTAGTTGATTAATAATATTTAGTACTCCATTTATTGATTCAAAAGGTATGCTGGGGGAAGTAATAGACAGGCCATCAAGGCTTTGGAGTATTTAAAGATATAAATTGATGCTCAAAACCCATTGCAGATTTACCTTAAAATTTTTGAGGTAAAGGCAACCATTATACCTTATGGTCGCAACATCTTAATCCAAAGGAATAAAGGGCAAACCTTGACTCGCCTGGTAATAGGTGAAGAAGATAAATGCTGCGTAGCCCAGACCAAAAATAGTGATGACCACAATTTGCAGGCTTTGCTTTGTTTTCAGTTTTTTATGAACCAACAACCCAAACAAAGGCAGTATTTGAATACTGTGAAGTCCAAAAAAATGTGCCACCCGTAAATCACCAGCAATGGTACTCCAGTTGAGCAAGGGCAAACCTGCACCGCCATCGGGTACGCCTACATTATGAGCCAACTGATCGATCATTTGGCGACCTACCCAACTACCAAAAATAATGATCAACCAGCCCATGCATAGGGCCCATTGAATGGTTTTGGGCATCAATAACTTTAGGCGTATGGTATCAATGGCAAAAACTACCATAACCAAAACATTTATAAGAATCAATATGCCCATTGCTCCAAAAAGGATTCCATCGGTAAGGCTTGACATATTATAATGGGACTGCACTCCCCTAGCAGCCTGTAGGGTAACAATTACCATTTCCAAAAGCAATGTCCACGACACTAAGTTTCTTAGGATATGTTTTTTTAGATTGGAGTATGGATAAAAGGTAATTACAAAACCTACGGTGAGTGTATAGACTGCTGTTGAGATAAAGAATTTTAAGGGTTTGATCCATATATTGATGCCCATGAGCATTCTGTCGTCCAATAAAATTCCCAAGACAGAACCCAAGGCTCCAAATAAAAGAATCAATACGATTCGATATAATATTGGACTTTCCGCTTTTACAGTGCCAAAAACGTTGCTGAGGTAGTTCACGCGGTTTGTATTTTGACTCCTCTAACAATCATGAACAGCAAAAATCCTAAGGGTCCGAACATAAATGCGCCCAAAAGGCAGGGCACCATAATCAATTGATTGATCTTAAGGGTTCTGTTCTCGTCCAACATCCACATACCCACCAAAAGATCAAAGGCCAAATAATGTACCCATCCGGCCAAGACGGCATTTTCAAAAGTAAATAGCTCCATGACTGAGGCCAAGCTTCCAAAATCCATGGGTGGTCCACTCAACATAGAGCTTATGATATAGATTCCGTAAATAATGGATAAGAGCAAAGGAATAATTTTAAAATCAATTAAAAATCGGGTGACTTTCCACTTTGGCAAAACTATCATCAGCAGCCACATGGGCATTACCATTAAATTGGAGATTGAAAAAACTTCGGCGGTTGACATATGGATCGGTTATTTAGTTTTTTTTTGATGATTTAAAATGATGTGACTTCCACAAGTCCTATGACATTTGGAATGGATATATAATCAATGTATGCCGCGGCAGTTACCGCTGAGGGTCACTTGAATACGGTCAATTTCGACAGCCCCAACGGGCAATTCGGCCGCTTGAAGTCCTTCGTAGGCATTGGCGGCTTTCCATGCCGCAATGGTTTCACTAAAAAATTGGGAGGCCTCTGCGTTGGTTTCATAAACAAAGAGCTCATAGGTTTCGCCTTGATCGCCACCAAAGCGGGTCACTACCTGCCACTTGCCATTCTCTTTGTAAGAGGTATTCGTCCAATCGGATTGCGGATAGTATTTATTGTCAGACGGTTTTAACAGCACCCATATATCTTTATCATGATATTCAGGATATACCCCCATGGTCAAAATGCGGCAGCTTACCGTATCACGGTCAACGGGCGAAATGACCTGTACTTTTTCGATAGGGTATTGTACTTTAAGTTTGTTACCGGTATCAAAAGTTTCCATATAGGCCCATGGGTTCATGGAGCCATAACCAAAACCCCCATAAAAGAGTAAAACAACCCCGATAATGCCCAGTACGATTCTGAGGCTGGTGTTCTTCTTGTAGAGCATAGCAAGCAAGATGCAAGCTACACCAATGATAACCGTTATGATGACACTCGTCAGCATCTTCTAAAAAATTTAATTAATACCTATTACCATCTCTAAGATACGGATTTTTAGACAATTATAAAGCATATAAAAAGCTATGGATGAAGTGGCTTTGATTTGGTTTTACAAGCCTGGCAGCTGGGGCCATATCGTTTTGAGCTGTGACATTTGCCTTTTGGGCATCGGTTTTATACAAAATGTCCTAGCGGGGTTCCCACAAAATTTGCTATATTTAATTCATTCAGAAAGTTGGAAAAATGAAAGCCTGATTGTTAACCCTCAAAAATATTAATATCATGAACCGATTAAAAAAATTTAAATATGTAGCCTTGATGATGGCGCTTTTCTGCTTTGTTGCCTTGGGCACCTTTAGCTCTTGCCGCGAACAGAAAAAGGAAGAAGATAAGACCGAAGCGGCTGCGGAACATCCTGAAGGTGAAGAGCACCCCGAAGGTGGAGAACACCCCGAAGGTGGAGAACACCCAGAGGGAGAGCATCCCAAAGATTCAGTCTCAGGGTAAGCTTACTTCTTTATTCGAAGAATTTTGACCGGCTTTTCTACGAAACGAAAAAAACGTTTTGGGGAAAGCCGGTTCTTTTCCTATTTCCATTACCGGATAGGCCAAAAAATTGATGGGTCCCGAACTGGGGCCGGGTTGCAGCTGTAGGTCACGGCCACGGCTAAACTCAATACGGTTTGCGGGGTGCCTACCAAAATAATAGGTGGCCAAGGCCGTATATTTATTTCCCTCGCTGATAT
>JABDND010000178.1 GCA_013001145.1 Croceitalea sp.
CCCAATGAATTTGCTCAAAAAGATTATGAAGCCCATATCGCTTTCTGGAAGGATAAAGACGTGCCCGATTCATGGATAAAGTTTCGCGATATTGCATTGTATTGGTTGGATTTTGGCGTTGACGGTTTCAGATTTGATATGGCCGAAATGGTACCCGTAGAATTTTGGAGCTATCTCAACTCGAATATTAAAAAGAAGAAGGCAGATGCACTCATTTTGGCCGAAGTTTATAATCCTCAATTATATAGAGAATATATCCATAAAGGAAAAATGGACTACCTGTATGACAAGGTTGAATTATATGATAGCTTAAAGCATATCATGAAAGGATACGGCTGGACAGACCATATTGCGGTGGTGCAAAATGGACTGCAAGATATTGAGCATCATATGCTTCATTTTCTTGAAAATCATGATGAGCAGCGTATTGCAAGTCCGGATTTTGTGGGTAAGGCAGAAATTGCCAAACCTGCCATGGTGGTTTCGGCGACTATCAGTACCTCACCCACAATGATTTATTTTGGCCAAGAGGTAGGTGAGCCAGGGGCCGAAAATGCAGGTTTTGGGTCACCAACCAGAACCTCAATATTTGATTACATTGGGGTGCCAAATCATCAAAGATGGGTAAACGACAAAAATTTTGATGGGGGTCAATTGTCTCAAGAAGAAGGTGAGTTGCGTAATTTTTATCAAAGACTTTTGAATTTTACCATTCGCAGTAAAGCCCTTATGGGCGAATATCAAGAAGTGCATTTTTATAACAAGGAGAACACCGATACTTACGATCATAGGATTTTTTCATTTGTTAGATGGAGCAGTGATGAAAAATTGATCGTTATTTCAAATTTTGATACTATCAATTCATACTCTTTTGATTTTAAAGTACCAGAGGATATTATTAAAAAGTGGAATCTTAAAGATGGATCACATAAACTCTTGGACCAACTTTCAGGTCATAAAGAATATCAATTGAAAATTGAAGATAGCCGTGGAGTAGTTCCCTTGACCCTTGATCCATTGCAATCTTACATCTTACAATTACATCCATAAAAAAACGGATTGACCCTTTTGTGGCCAATCCGCTCTCAATTTAGGTTGGTTAGTTGGTTAATTTGCCTTGCTGGTCGATTTATAGATCAATGCGATAACGACACCAATAATGACATAATAAATAATGTCAAGAACTGCTTCAATTAAATGACCTGTCAAATCCATCAACTCAGAGGTGCCATACATTATTAAAAACACACTGAGTCCAACAAAAATTCCTATCCAAAGTCCAAACTCAGCACCTTCTTTGGCACTATGATGGCCCCTTGCCCATTTACCATAGATAGTAGAAAGTGCAAAAGCGCCAATTATATTGGCGAGTAGAATAAATACAAAGTCAGGGGGATCTTTCATTACGTTGTTTAAAGAATGGCCCTCAAAAAGATCAACTGTGGCGACACCCCAAATTAGGTATCCCAGCAAAAACATGGTCACTGCAGCGACCAATGTTGCCAATAAATTAGATTTTGAAAACATAGTTTATTTAATTAGGTGGTTTAAACTGGCGTAAGGTATAAAAGAAATATCAGAATATATTAAGAAATTTAGAAGAAAAATAAGAATATGATATTTTATATGTAAAAAAAGAAAGAATAATATAATACATAGTTAAGACTTGATTTCATTTGCAAATTGTATTTTTAGGCTTTAAAAATTTATGCCATGAAAGGTGCATTTTGCTTATGCTTAGTTTTTTCACTTACACTAATTGGTTGTGATATGAATTCAAAAAAGCCACTGGTGATTGGTCATCGGGGTGCTATGGGTTATGAGACAGAGAACACTCTTGCGTCTATTCAAAAAGCACTTGATTTAGGCGTGGATATGATTGAAATAGACGTCTTCAAGATTAAAAGTGGTGAAATTGTGGTTTTTCATGATGAACGCTTGGAGCGGTTATCCAATTCTGGTGGCAATATTGAAGATTTTTACATTTATGATCTTAAAAAGGTAACTCTGGACGGCAATCATCAAATACCCCAGTTACAAGAGGTACTCCGATTAATTGATAATAAGGTTGCATTGAATATTGAATTAAAAGGTGCCAATACTGCAGACCGGGTCAATTTTATAATGGATTATTATATTAAGCAAAAGGGTTGGTCGCCAGAAAATTTTGTGATTTCAAGTTTTAAATGGGATGAACTTCGTGCTATGCGCCAACTTAATGCAGACATTGCCATTGCCGTTTTGACAGAAGATGACCCTGTTAAGGCTATACCTGTGGCCAAAGAGCTTAATGCAGTCGCGATAAACCCATGGTTTAAGTCATTGAATGCAGAAAATGTAGCGAAAATTCAAGAGGCCGGGTACAAGGTTTATACCTACACCGTAAACGAACCGGCCGACATTGAGAAGGTGTTGGCTTTTGGTGTTGATGGTATTTTTACAAATTATCCGGATAGAATAAATTAATGTATGATGTCATAGTCATTGGCGGTGGTGCGGCAGGCTTCTATGCCGCCATTCAAATGGCTTTGGCAAACGTCAATTTGAATATTGCCATTTTTGAGAGGGGTAAGACCGTTCTAGGTAAAGTCAAAGTTTCCGGTGGTGGGCGTTGCAATGTTACCCATGCAGAGTTTGACCCCACAGAATTGAGCAATAACTACCCCAGAGGAAAAAAGGAACTCATAGGTCCGTTTCATAAACACTGTACGGGTGATGTCATGCAATTTTTTGAAGACCGAGGCGTGCCTCTAAAAATTGAAGAAGATGGCCGAATTTTTCCTGTTTCCAATTCTTCACAAACTCTAATTGATTGTTTCTTAAATGAAATTGAACGTTTGGGCATTCATTTGCTTCGAAATAGTTCGGTAAAAGAAATAAGGCCTTCGGAAGTTATAAATGAGGGTTGGAGCGTTACCACAATGAACAAACATTACCACTGCAAAAAATTGTTGGTGGCAACAGGAAGCAACCCAAAAATGTGGGACCAAATGGCGCGATTGGGGCATAAAATTGTGAAACCAGTTCCCTCATTGTTCACCTTCAACATCAATGATGAGCGCATAAAGGACATCTCGGGCATTAGTGTCAATGCAAGTATTGAGGTTCCGTCAAAGAAGCATTATAATTCCAAAATCATCATTAAACTAAGAAGTGAAACCAATGATACACCCATCCTTCAAGCAGATGGCCCGGTGCTAATTACCCATTGGGGATTAAGCGGCCCAGCGGTACTTAAACTGTCAGCTTGGGGTGCAAATATCTTACATGATTACCATTATAACTTTAGAATTAATGTGAATTGGACACCTGAGTATTCGACCGGGAGCATGGCTCAGCTTATAAGGCATGTAAAAGAAGTGGAAGGAAAGAAAACCGTTCTTAAAACCAGAGCGGTTGGTTTACCCAGAAGGTTATGGGGCAAATTGGTGAAGGCCGCCAATATTGAACCAAATATAAAATGGGCCGATATAAACAATACACAAATAAGTGCGTTGGCAGAGCAATTGACCAACTGTTCATTTAAAGTTGAGGGTAAGAGCACTTTTAAAGAAGAATTTGTAACCGCTGGTGGGGTGGAACTTAAAGAGATCAACTTTAAAACATTTGAAAGTAAACTTTTGCCCAATCTTTATTTTGCCGGTGAAATCATCAATGTTGATGCAATAACCGGAGGCTTTAATTTTCAAAATGCCTGGACGGGAGCCTATGTGGCCGCGCAAGCCATAGTTTCCAATTTAGAATGATTTACTGTAGGGCCGTCGCCATAAAAGCGGCTAAAGCCGCGCCTAAAATAGGGCCAACTACAGGTACCCAAGAATAACCCCAACCGTGTGAACCCTTATTTTTTATAGGTAATAGAGCATGTACAATGCGTGGTCCCAGATCACGGGCAGGATTAATGGCATAACCAGTTGTGCCACCCAATGAAAGTCCTATGGCCCAGACAATAAATGCAACTGGTAGGGCACCTAAAGAACCCAAGCCGATAATGGTGTTGTTGTCTGTTACAACAGCATCAGTAAAATAGAGTACTGCGAATACCAGTACAAAAGTGCCCATCACTTCGGCCAAAATATTTAATGGCCCATTTTTTATAGCCGGAGAAGTACAAAAAACACCACGCTTCACCTCACCATTTTCTGTTTGCTCAAAATGGTCTTTGTGCAATAGCCAAACCATAGAAGCACCTAACATGGCCCCAATGAATTGCCCCAAAATATAATGCGGTACATCATATAAGGAAAATTCGCCGGCCAGAGCCAATCCAATGCTCACGGCTGGGTTTAAATGCGCCCCACTATAGGGCCCTGCAACGACCACACCAGTGTATACCGCCAAAGCCCAGCCAGTGGTAATAACCATCCAACCCGAACCACTGGCAAAAGTTTTTTGAAGAGCTACATTGGCACATACCCCGCAACCCAATAATATCAAGAGAAAGGTTCCTATAATTTCAGCAATAAATGGAGTCATTATGATTAGTTTAGTTATTTGATGTCCAGTGTTCCAATGCGTCGATAGCTCTATACCATCCTTTAATACCTTCTTCTACGGCATCACGATTTTGGGTTGGATGAAATTCAATATCAGACTGCCAAATTTCCTGGATTTCCTCTGCATTTTTCCAAAATCCTACGGCCAGTCCTGCCAAATAAGCTGCACCCATTACTGTGGTTTCAACAATTTTGGGTCGAATGGTAACCGTATTCAATACATCAGCCTGAAATTGCATCAATAAGTTATTTACCGTGGCACCGCCATCTACACGCAATTCTTTAATGGATATACCAGAGTCGGCTTCCATAGCCTTTAGTATATTCATAGTTTGATAAGCAATGGAGTCCAAAGATGCCCTGGCAATATGTGCATCTGTACTGCCCCTGGTCAACCCAAATATGGTCCCGTTTGCATGTTGGTTCCAATGGGGCGCTCCCAAACCGGCAAAGGCGGGAACAAAATATACACCAGCCGAACTATCGACCATATTTGCCAATTTTTCAACTTGGGCCGAGGTCTCAATTATTTTTAAACTATCGCGCAACCATTGTACCACTGCCCCTGCTATAAATATGCTTCCTTCAAAAGCGTAAGTGGTTTTACCATTGATTTTCCAGGCAACCGTGGTCAATAAATTGTTCTTTGATTCGATTGGTTTATCTCCAATGTTCATGAGCATAAAACAACCTGTGCCATACGTATTTTTCACCATACCTTTTTTGGTGCACATTTGTCCAAAAAGTGCGGCTTGTTGGTCACCAGCTATACCTGCAATAGGAATTTTATTGGCAAAAAAGTTAGGACTGGTGTGACCATAAACCTCACTAGACTGTTTTACTTTAGGAAGCATGCTTTTGGGTATGGTAAATAAATCCAATAATTCATCATCCCATGCCATCGTATTAATATTGAATATAAGGGAACGCGAAGCATTGGTGACATCGGTAATATGGAGTTTACCCTCGGTCATTTTCCAAATAAGCCATGAATCTATAGTGCCCCAGGCCAAATCACCTGACTCTGCTCTTTTTCTGGCACCATCTACATGATCCAATATCCATTTTACTTTGGTCGCAGAAAAATAGGAATCGATTACAAGGCCTGTTTTTGAGCGAATCAATGCCGATTTTCCTTCTTTTTTCAATTGATCACAAAACTTGGCCGTTCTTTTGTCTTGCCATACAATGGCATTATAGACGGGCTCACCGGTTTTACGGTCCCATACGACTGCAGTTTCACGTTGATTGGTAATACCAATGGCAGCAATTTGGGTTCCTTTTAAACCCTTTTTTGCTATTGCCTCCGCCGCTACACCCGCTTGTGTAGACCATATTTCAGTGGGATCGTGTTCCACCCATCCCGGTTTTGGAAATATCTGTGTAAATTCTTTTTGGGAAGAGGATACAATGGATCCTTTTTTGTCAAAAACGAGCGCTCTTGAGCTGGTGGTTCCTTGATCCAGGGCGAGAATATAATCATTCATGAAATTATTGCATTGTATACGTGGAATTTACTAAAAAATTATTGTAGTAGATTTAAGAGGTGAATTTTTAAATTATATGAACCAGTTGAAAAGTTATATTGCTTTTTTAAGAGGCGTAAATGTTGGAGGGCATAACAAATTGAAAATGTCCGATTTAAAAATTGGCCTATCAATTTTGGGCTACAAAAATATCGCCACCTATATTCAGAGCGGCAATGTTTTTTTTAAAAGTGAAAACGAAGATAAATTGCATCTGCAGGATGAAATTGAGAGCTTCATTTTCCAAAAGTTTGGTTACGAAATTCCAGTATTGATAAAGACTGGCGAAGAGTTACAACACATATTGGACAATAATCCTTTTGCCAACGCCATTAATCAAAAGAACTTGTACTTTGCGCTTTTAGCTAAACCGCCTGGCATGGCCGAAAAACGGAACTTTGTTAAGCTTAAATTTGAAAA
Source organism: Croceitalea sp. (assembly GCA_013001145.1). Taxonomy (GTDB): domain Bacteria; phylum Bacteroidota; class Bacteroidia; order Flavobacteriales; family Flavobacteriaceae; genus Croceitalea. Next base: position 6,443 of record JABDND010000178.1, read on the forward strand.
CGAAGAGTTTTTTGTTACTGATCAATGCGTTTATCTCAATTGCCATTTAGGTGCCGGTAAAGCGAAACTCACCAACAATGTCATCGAAAAAGAATTAAAAATTAGGGCTACTACGAGAAACCTAAATACAATGGATAAAATGATTGCCTTTTCGCAAAATTCTTGAAACAGGCCGCTTTTAATTCAGTTCCCAAATTTTAAAATTCAAAAAAGCAGCAAAAATGACCCATAAAAGATATGGCACCATAAGATAGGCTGCTTTTTTGCTCACTATTTTAAACCATTTGATAGTGAGCGCTATCGAGACAATCAATGCCAAGATGACCAAAAGGGCCCATCCAGGACTCTGTAAACCAAAAAATACAATGCTCCACAACGCGTTTAAAAGTAATTGAAAAACAAAATGATATATGGCCGTTTTCACCCACAAATGGTGCAGTCCCTTGCCCCACACTAGGCCAGCGGCAGTTCCCATTAAAATATACAAAATGGTCCATACTGGGCCAAAAACCCAATTTGGCGGATTAAAACTTGGCTTGTTCAATGTCAAATACCAATCGTTGACAGAGCTCTGTGTAGCAAAACTGGATAAGAACCCTATCAATAGGCAGACGAAAATGGCGGTGATTACCTTTAGTAGTTTGTTTTTCATGGTTGGTGCCGTTCGCACTAAAATAGCAATTTATTTTATTGATGGGCCCAGGTCTATTTGTCATTGCTATCTTTGCCGAAAAATGTCATTGGCATGACCGAGAAAGATTTCGTTTTAAATGCGGAGCTTGAGTTGCCCAAACAGGGTTCATACAAATGGAAAGCACCTAGCAATATTGCTCTGATAAAATATTGGGGCAAAAAACCAAATCAAATTCCAGCAAATCCGTCCATCAGCTTTACTTTGGACGCCTGTGCCACTACCACCACGCTTACCTTCAAAAAACTGGACAAAAAAGCCCAAGACTATAGCTTTGACCTCTATTTTGAAGGTAAAAAGCACGATGACTTTAAACCCAAGATATACAGTTTTTTTAAGCGAATTGAATGCTATCTACCATTTTTAAGGGATTATCATTTTACCATACACACATCAAATTCATTTCCGCATAGTAGTGGTATTGCATCGTCGGCCAGTGGTATGGCGGCCTTATCACTAGGGTTGATGTCAATTGAAAGGGAGGTTAATCCAAAAATCACAATAGAATATTTCTTACAAAAAGCTTCGTTTTTGGCCCGTTTGGGGTCGGGTAGTGCCAGCCGAAGTATAGAAGGTGAACTCATTCAATGGGGAAGGCATAATGATATAACTGAAAGTTCTGACCTCTACGGTCTTACCTATCCCTATAAAGTGCATTCCGTATTTAAGAGTTATCATGATACCATTTTGCTGGTGCATAAAGGGCAGAAAACTGTGAGTAGCACTGTAGGTCACGATTTAATGCACGGTCACCCGTTTGCCACGGCACGGTTTGAACAGGCCCACGAAAATCTTACAGGTCTTCAAGATATATTAGCCAAGGGTGATTTAAAAGGATTTATCAAAATAGTTGAAAGTGAGGCCCTTACCTTACATTCGATGATGATGGCAAGTTTGCCCTATTATATATTGATGAAACCAAATACATTGGCCATAATTGAAAAAATTTGGGCCTTTAGAGAAACTACAGGTTCACATGTCTGTTTTACGCTTGATGCTGGCGCAAATGTACATGTGCTATATCCTGAAAAAGAAAAGGAAATTGTTATTCAATTTATTCAAGATGAATTAGTTGCGTACTGTGAAAGCGGACATTATATTTGCGACCGTATTGGGAAAGGTGCCAAACAGCTAAAGGTTTAGGTTGCATACTTTTAATACGATTAATTCGTTAAAAGTTAACACTTATGTAAAAGATGTGTTGCACTTTTGTTTAACAGCAATATTTGTTTACCTTTATAACTTATATGGTTAAACAAAACCATTTTAAAATTTATGAAAGGACCCTTATTTTATTCTAAAATTCTTCTCTTTGGTGAGTACGGAATCATCAAAGATTCCAAAGGACTTTCAATTCCTTATAATTTTTTTAAAGGTGCCTTGAAAAAGGAAGAATCATTATCGGCAGAGGCCAGAAAATCCAATGAGAGTTTAAAAAAATTCTCGAGCTATCTAAGTACCATTCAAAGTGACGATTTAGTAAGATTTGATATTGGGTTATTGGATGCAGATATTGCTGAGGGCATGTATTTTGACAGTTCCATTCCACAGGGATATGGAATTGGCAGCAGCGGCGCATTGGTTGCAGCCATCTATGATAAGTATGCGTTCAATAAAATTACCGTTCTAGAAAATTTAACCAGGGAGAAATTACTTGAACTAAAGGCAATTTTTGGAACCATGGAATCCTTTTTTCATGGTAAATCTTCAGGATTGGATCCCTTGAACAGTTACCTGAGCTTACCAATTTTAATCAATTCCAAAGATAATATTGAATCCACCATTTTGCCTTCACAACATTCTAAGGGTAAAGGTGCCGTATTTTTATTGGATAGTGGTATGACTGGAGAAACGGCGCCCATGGTGCAAATATTTATGGAGCAGATGAAGCAAGAGGGATTTAGAAATATGATAAAAGACAAGTTCATAAAACACACCGACGCCTGTGTCGAACACTTCTTAAAAGGCGATATAAAATCATTGTTTGGCCATGTAAAACAACTTTCGCACGTAGTTTTGGATAATTTCAAACCGATGATTCCTGCCCAATTTCATGCTCTTTGGAAAAAAGGAATCGAAACCAATGACTATTACCTAAAGCTCTGTGGATCTGGTGGTGGAGGTTATATTTTGGGCTTTACCGAAGATATAGATAAGGCCAGAAAATCTTTGGATGGCCATAATTTGGAAGTGGTTTACAACTTCTAGATACATTTAAAATGCTTAATCGAAAAAATAGGCTCCTACTCTTTAAGTTGCTGAGCCTTTTTTCAGTGGTCAGAGGCTATAATATCCTCATGATTACCTTGGCCCAATATTTGGCATCCATATATATTTTAGCGCCAGAAAGGCGATTAAGAAATGTAATTTTTGATCCCAACCTATTTCTGATCGTTACGGCTTCGGCCTTGGTCATTGCTTCTGGTTATATAATCAACAATTTTTACGATGCAGAGAAAGACTTGATTAACAAACCCACCAAGAGCATGTTGGATCGATTGGTAAGTCAACGCTTTAAACTAACGACCTATTTTGTGCTAAATTTCTTGGCAGTTTTGGCGGCAAGCTATATATCTTTTAGGGCCGTGGTTTTTTTCTCGGCCTATATTTTTGGCATTTGGTTGTACTCACACAAGTTATCGCGAATACCATTTGTAGGCAACTTTGTGTCGGCCACTTTGGCCATTACCCCTTTTTTTGTTGTCTTTGTTTACTATAAAAATTTTGAGACCGTAATCTTTGTACATGCTCTATTTTTATTTCTGTTGATTTTGTCAAGGGAAATCATCAAGGATATGGAAAATATAGCGGGCGATATGGCTCAAAATTATAAGACCATCCCCATCATTTATGGATTGGGAAGAGCAAAAGCACTAATTACATTATTAGTGGCACTAACATTAATTCCGGCTATATTGCTGGTTCAAAAATTTAATATTGGCTATATGTATCTCTACTTCATAGCCAGTATACTCAGCTTGATATTATTTATGGTGTTACTTTGGAAAGCGCAGGACAAAAAGCACTTTGTATGGCTGCACAACATTTTAAAGTTTATCATTGTTGTTGGGGTTTTTAGTATCTTATTGATCAATGTTGATTTGGTGCTCAATCGAATATTATAATGGAAAACTTATTGAATGTTGCCCTTGCGCAAATTTCCCCAGTATGGTTAAATAAAAAAGCCACGCTCCATAAAATTGAAGATACCATTAACGAGGCGGTGGTGAATGGCAGTGAATTGATAGTTTTCGGAGAAGCCCTCCTTCCAGGTTATCCTTTCTGGTTGGCACTGACATATGGTGCTTCATGGAATACCAAGGTGAACAAAGAACTACATGCCCACTATGCCAAAAACGCCATACAAATTGAAGCTGGTGAATTGGATGGTATATGTAATCTGGCAAAAAATAATAGCGTCGCCATTTATTTGGGCATTATTGAAAGGGCAAAGAATAGGGGAGGCCATAGCCTATATTGTTCTTTGGTATATATTGATTCGAAAGGAGAGATACAATCCGTACACCGTAAATTACAACCTACCTATGACGAACGCTTGACTTGGTCTCCTGGAGATGGCAATGGCCTTAGAGTCCACCCTTTAAAGCAATTCACCGTTGGGGGGCTCAATTGTTGGGAAAATTGGATGCCACTGCCAAGAACCGCATTATATGGTCAAGGTGAAAATTTGCATATTGCCGTATGGCCTGGAAGCGATCACAATACCAAAGATATTACCCGTTTTATGGCGCGTGAAGGCCGTAGTTTTGTAATATCGGTCTCTGCCTTGATGACCAGAGAAAATTTTCCTTCAGATACGCCGCATTTGAATAAAATATTGGAGAATGCACCAGCAATTTTGGCGAACGGTGGATCATGTATTGCAGGCCCAGATGGCGAATGGATATTGGAGCCTGTTCTAGAAAAAGAAGGGCTATTGTACCAAACATTGGATTTTAACCGAATCTATGAAGAACGCCAAAACTTTGATCCCGTGGGTCATTATTCTAGACCCGATGTAACCAAACTGATCGTAAATCGAGAGCGACAATCGACCGTAGAATTTGATGATTGAGTTCTCAAAAAGCGATCATTGAAACAATTGAAGAAAAACATGCACTCGCGTTGGAGCAATGGCTACATTTGCAAAAAAATAAAGACTGATGGAGAAATCAGACAAAAACAGTGACCGTAGGGCTACTGGCCGCCAAGGCGGAAACTTTAGAAAGAAGAGCTATGCACGTGGCAATGCACCCGTAAGGCGTAGTAAAGTTTCAAAAAAACCCACTAAATCAATACCAAGCGATCCCAATCTTATTAGGTTGAACAAATATGTGGCCAATGCAGGCATTTGTTCACGACGTGAAGCCGACACCTATATAGCGGCCGGTAATGTGACAGTCAATGGGAAGGTCATAACTGAAATGGGGTACAAGGTCGATAAAACGGATGATGTTCGATTTGATGGAAGAAGACTCAATCCCGAAAAAAAGGAATATGTACTCTTGAATAAACCAAAAAACTTTATCACCACCACCAGCGACGAAAAAGGGCGAAAAACGGTTATGGAGTTGATTTCAAGTGCCTCTAATAACAGGTTATATCCGGTTGGGCGTTTAGATCGCAATACAACGGGACTCTTGCTTTTTACCAATGATGGTGAGATGGCGAAAAAATTGACCCATCCTAAATTTGGGGTTCGCAAAATATATCACGTAGTCTTGGACAAAAATTTAACTGCTGCTGATCTTAGAAATATTCAAGAAGGGCTTGATTTGGATGATGGTCGTATCTCTGTTGACGAGGTTGCCTATATTCAAGGGTCACCAAAAAAGGAAGTGGGTATTGAAATACACTCAGGACGTAATCGAATTGTTCGCCGCATATTTGAACATTTGGGCTATCAAGTCATTAAATTAGATCGCGTGGTCTTTGCAGGCTTAACCAAAAAAGACCTTCCGCGTGGGCATTGGCGTCATTTAACTCAGCAAGAAGTCATTAATCTGGGGATGATCAAATAATTGGTCTATATCAAATGATCCATTTTTTCTTTGATTTTATTCAAGCATAAATTGCCCAAGCTACCTTCGTGAGTATGCTCAATATCTTTTTTGGGTTTAAAATTGCCATTTTCAATGGCTTTCCCCATGGTTTTATAAGCATCACGAAATGGCATGCCATTTTTGACCATCTCATTTAAGGTGTCAACACTGAACAAGTAATCGTATTTAGAATCTTTCAATATGTTTTTGGAGACTTTAATCTGCTTGAGACTAAATGTCATTATTTCCAAGCAGGCCTTCATGTCTTGTATAGCGGGCAACATCACTTCTTTGACCAATTGCATATCGCGATGGTATCCACTGGTGAGATTGTTCATAATCAAGGTCAATTGATTGGGAACGGCCTGAATTAAATTGCATTTGGCGCGAATCAATTCAAACACATCAGGATTTTTTTTATGAGGCATGATGCTGCTGCCTGTTGTCAATTCATCCGGAAAGGAAATAAAATCAAAATTTTGGCTCATGTAAAGCGTGATATCCATGGCTAATTTTGACAAGGTCGCTGCCACGCTTCCCATTCCGAAGGCGGCGGCCTTTTCAACTTTACCACGGCTCATTTGGGCTGCGACCACATTGTACTTTAAGGTTTCAAAACCCATTTCTTGGGTTGTAAAATTTCTATCAATAGGGAAAGAACTTCCATATCCTGCAGCGCTGCCCAAAGGATTTTGATCAGCCACTTTATAAGCCGCTTCGATAAAATAGACGTCGTCTATAAGACTTTCTGCATAGGCCGAAAACCAGAGCCCAAAAGAAGAGGGCATGGCTATTTGTAAATGTGTATACCCTGGTAAGAGTACTTTTTTGTGTTTATTGGCCAAGGTAATCAATAGGTCAAAAAGGGTTTTTATCTGAACTTTTATCTCTGTTAGCTCGGCCTTAAGATATAGATGCATGGCCACCAATACTTGATCATTTCTTGAGCGTGCCGTGTGTATTTTTTTGCCCGTATCGCCCAATTTTTCAATAAGCAAAAACTCGATTTTTGAATGCATGTCTTCAAAACCATCTTCAATGGTAAATGTGCCTTTTTCAATGGATTTTAAAATCACATCAAGCTCTTGGATCAAAGCCTTGGCCTCATCTTCAAGAATCAATCCCACCTTGCCCAACATTTTTGCATGGGCCTTAGAGGCAATGACATCATACTTGGCCAAGACCAAATCTAGTTCTCTGTCGTTGCCAACAGTAAACTGGTCTATTTTTTTATGGGTACTAAAGCCTTTATCCCAGAGTTTCATAAGTTCAATTATCTATTAATGGTTCTTGGTAGCATTTGATTAATGTTTTGTGCCAAGAAACCCTTCTAAAATTTTAATGTATAAATCGACACCTTCTTCAATTTCGTACAAATGAATATATTCATTGGCAGAGTGCGACCTAGTACTGTCACCAGGTCCCAATTTTAGCGATTGACAACTTAATTCGGCCTGGTCGGAAAGCGTGGGTGAGCCATAAGTATCGCGATTAAGGGCAATACCCGATTGAACCAAGGGATGCTTTGCGGAAATAGAAGAACTGCTTAAATTTAACGAGCGCGGGGTTAATTTACAGGGTGCTTCCTTCTTCAATATTTCATAGACCTCTTCATTGGAATAGCAATCGTTGACTCGGGTATCAATAACTAAATCAACATGGCCTGGCACTACATTGTGTTGTGAGCCCGCCTTAATTTGTGTCACCGTCATTTTAACCTCTCCAAGCACAGAGGACACCTTTTCAAACCTGTAGTTTTTAAACCAATTCAATACCTCAATGGTATTATATATGGCATTATTATCGTTTGGGTGAGCGGCATGTGAAGGGGTACCTTCAACAACTCCTTCAAAAACGACCAATCCCTTTTCCGCAATAGCCAATTGCATCAAGGTGGGCTCACCTACAATGGCTACCTCTATTTCAGGTAAAATTGGTAATAAGGCCGAAATACTTTTGTCGCCGGCATCTTCTTCTTCGGCCGTAGCGGCCATGATGATATTGTAGTTTAGATCTTTTCGATCATAAAAATGAACAAAGGTCGCCAATAAGGAAACCAAACAACCTCCGGCATCATTACTGCCCAAACCGTATAGTTTGCCGTTTTCAACATGCGGATTAAATGGATCCTTGGTATAGGCCGAATTAGGTTTTACCGTATCATGGTGCGAATTGAGCAAAAGATTGGGTTTGTTTTTGTCGTAGTGCTTGTTGAAGGCATAAATATTATTGTATTGACGATGGGTATTCACTCCAAATTTCTCCAGCCAATTATCTATTGCGGTCGCCGTTTCATCTTCTTCTTCAGAAAAAGAGGGTATCGAAATCAATTCTTTTAAAAGGGTAATGGCCTCTTGTGTCAAGGTTTCTTTATCTACAATCATAAAGTGAGGGTTGTATAATTATCATTCTCTTTTTCGAATAGGGCTAAATTACCAATATGTACTTGTTTTACCCCTTTTTTCAAGGCTTCAAAGCAGTTGTGTAATTTTGGAAGCATACCATTCGAAATCACACCACGCTCTACCAATTGTGCATAATGGGTCCTGTCAATGGTGGTGATCAGTGTTTTTTGGTCTGAAATATCTTCAAGCACGCCCGGCATTTCAAAACAATAGTAAAGTGACGTTTCAAATTGTGAACTTAAGCCTATCGCAAGTTCTGACGCAATGGTATCGGCATTGGTATTTAACAATTGGCCATTGTCATCATGGGTCAAAGCGCAGAAAACGGGAGACAATCCAATATTGATAATATCTGAAATGGTGTTGGTTTTGATGGAAATAACGTCACCGGCAAATCCATAATCTATATCTCCAATGGGTCTTTTTTGCGCAGTGATGGCATTGCCATCGGCTCCACTCATGCCCATCGCATTGCATTTTAGAGCTTGAAGCTTGGCCACCAAGGTTTTGTTTACCAAGCCGGCGAATACCATCACAGCTACCTCTAAACTAGCACCATCCGTGATACGCCTGCCTTTGGCCATTTGAGGCTCAATACCCATTTTCAATAGTATTTGATTTGCTTTTTTACCGCCGCCATGTACCAGAATTTTGGGAGCGTCCATTGCAGCAAATAGCGCTAGAAACTTATTAAGTTCCGTCTCATTTTCTATGATGTTGCCACCAATTTTTATGATGGATAATTTCTCCTTCATAGTTTTTCGAGTATTTTTTTAAGGACGACTTGGGCCGAAAAAATCCTATTCTTTGCTTGTTCAATAACCAAACTTTGTCCACTGTCCAAAACTTCATCTTCCACAATTACATTTCTCCTTACCGGCAAACAGTGCATGAATTTAGCATTGCCTAATTTCTTTTTTGTCATCATCCACTTGGAGTCTTCGGTCAATACTTGGCCGTAATCTTTATAACTGCTCCAATTTTTTACGTAGACAAAATCGGCATTTTTAAGTGCTTTTTCTTGGTCGTGTTCAATGTGACAACCCTTCGTAATGCTTTGATTCAATTCATAACCTTTAGGATGGCTGATCACAAAATCGACATCTTGTAATTTCATCAATTGAACAAACGAATTGGCTACGGCATGGGGCAAGGCTCTCGGGTGTGGTGCCCAAGAAAGCACTACTCTTGGTTTGTATGCGGGTCTGTGTTCGGCTATGGTTATGGCATCGGCCAAGGCCTGAAGGGGATGTGCCACCGAGCTCTCCATATTTACTATTGGTATACTAGCGTATTTTTTAAATCCGTTCAAGACCAGTTCGGCCTCATCTTTTTCTCGATCTTTTAAATCTGGAAAGGCCCTTATGGCCAAAATATCTGCATATTGCGAGATTACTTGGGCAGCTTCCTTTATATGTTCGGCTTTATTATGGTTCATTATAGTGCCGTCTTCAAATTCCAGTTGCCAGCCTTCATTGCCAAAATTCATAATGAGTACTTGCATACCCAAGTTGAGTGCCGCTTTTTGGGTACTTAACCGTGTGCGCAGACTATTATTGAAAAACAACAGACAAATGGTCTTGTTTTTGCCCAATTTTTCAGATTTAAACGGGTCATTCTTTAATTTGATCGCTTCCTCAACAGTTGCTTCAAGGGAAGCCAAATCATGTATAGATAAGAAGTTTCTCATTCGAGTTCGGCTTTAAGGGCATTAAAGAACATATCAATCTTATTTTTGGTAACGTTCAATGCCGGTAAAATACGCAGTACATGCTTGTCTTTGGCACCGCCCGTAAACATATGCTGATTAAAAATCAATCTTTTTCTAAGGTCGGCAACATCAAAATCAAATTCCAAACCCAACATCAGCCCACGTCCTTTCACGCGTTTGACATTTTCTATACCATCGGCTTTATCCGCAAAATAGACCCCTAAGGAGGCTGCATTTTCAATAAGTTTTTCTTTCTCCAAAACCTCGAGAACAGCAAGGGTGGCAGCGCATGCCAAGTGATTGCCCCCAAAAGTGGTGCCCAAGAGCCCGAACGATGCCTTAATGTGCTCATGAATCAAAATGCCCCCAACGGGAAAGCCATTGCCCATTCCTTTAGCTATGGAAATTATGTCTGGCTGAATGCCATGGTGTTGAAAACCAAAAAATTTACCGCTCCTGCCGAAGCCCGACTGTACTTCGTCTGCAATTAAAACAGCCTGGTGTTGTTTGCATTTTTGGGCGACGAATTGGTAAAACTCAGAGGTAGGCTCATCCAAACCTCCCACACCTTGTATAGCTTCGATAATTACACCACAATGATCATTGGTTGCAATGGCCTTTGCAAAAGCATCAAAATCATTCAAGGCTACAAAAGTAACTTCTTGTTGTTTATTGATGGGGGCGTTGATTTTAGGATTGTCCGTAACGGCAACCGCTGCCGAGGTTCTGCCGTGAAAACTGTTTTTAAAAGCGATGACTTTTGCTTTTCCTGTGTGAAAAGATGCCATTTTAAGCGCATTTTCATTGGCCTCGGCACCTGAATTGCATAAGAACAAATTATAATCAGAGCAACCGGAAAGGGCTCCTAATTTATCGGCTAATTCAATTTGAATAGGGTTTTTGACCGAGTTGCTGTAAAAACCAATTTTGTGCAATTGATCTTGAATACGTTTTATATAGTGCGGATGTGAATGTCCAATGGAAATTACGGCATGTCCACCATAAAAATCAAGATATTTTTCGCCCTTGTCATCGACAACTTCAATGCCTTTTGCAGCGACAGGGGTGACTTCATAAAGTGGATATACATCAAACAATTCCATAATTACCCTGCTTTGATCTGACTTATTTTTTCAAAAGAAGTGACTATACCACGAATTAAAGAAGAACTAAGACCTTGGTGTTCCATCTCATTAAGGCCCGATATGGTGCAGCCTTTAGGTGTAGTCACACGATCTATTTCTTCTTCAGGATGACTGCCAGATTCAATGAGTAGGTTGGCCGCCCCATTACAAGTATGCATGGCGAGTTCTTGGGCCTCTTTAGCATCAAAACCAAGTTGAATGGCCCCTTGGGTTGTGGCGCGAATCAATCGCATCCAGAAGGCAATGCCGCTGGCACATATGACAGTGGCAGCCTGCATTTGTTCTTCGGGTATTTCAAGGGAATGTCCCATTCTATTGAAGATGGCCTTGGCCAATTCTATACGTTTTTTGCCCAATTCATTGGCACATATACAAGTCATAGATTTGCCTACAGAAATTGCCGTATTCGGCATACTTCTAATTATATAATTTTTCTCGCCGATTACGCCTTCAATTTTTGCAATACTAAAACCGGTAATGGTGCTGATGACCACATGTTTTTCGGTCAAGACATCTTTTATATCTTCCAATATTTTGGCAAAATGCCCAGGTTGCACGGCAAATATGAGTACATCCGAATTTTTAACTGCCGTTATGTTGTCGGTTGTTACGGTAACATTCCCGTACTTTTCAAATTCTTTGATATCTGAAATTTTCCTTTTGGTCAGGTACATGGTGGTGGCACCATTCGTATGTAAAATACCTTTTGCAATGGCCAAACCTAAATTTCCCGCCCCTATTATAGCTATTTTCATATTCTTTTTTAGTTGATTATTTAAAACACACTTGCTTTTAGCTGTAGTCCTTCTTTTTCATCAAAACCAAACATTAAATTCATATTCTGCACTGCTTGTCCCGAGGCACCTTTTAGCAGATTGTCAATAGCTGAGGTAATCAATATTACATCTTGGTGTTTGTGCAAGTGAATATGGCAATGATTGGTATTCACCACCTGTTTTAAATGAATAGGTTGCTCAACCAAGTGAGTAAATGCAGCTTCTTTATAAAATGATTCATATATGGTATTTGCCTCTTCCAATGACCCTGAGAACTCCGTATAGGCAGTCGCCAAGATACCACGTGTAAAGTTGCCGCGATTGGGAATGAAGAATAATTCGCCCACCCCGTTTTCGAAAGCGTGCAGCGTTTCATTGATTTCACCCAAATGTTGGTGCATAAATGGTTTGTACCAACTGGCATTGTTGTTTCGCCAACTAAAATGTGTGGTATCTGAAGGTTTAATACCTGCTCCGGTGCTTCCAGTGACCGCATTTATATGAACCGCTTTTTTTAATAGGTTACCATGGGCCAAAGGCAAAAGTGCCAATTGAATGGCAGTTGCAAAACACCCCGGGTTGGCGATTAATCTTGAGCTTTTTATCTTTTTTTTATTGATTTCAGGAAGCCCATAAACAAATGCCTCACCATGAAAAGGTGTATGCCCTTTCAACCTAAAATCGTTGCTTAAATCGATAATCAAGGTGTTTTCTGAGAATTGATGTTTTTGCAAAAATTGTGTTGAATTGCCATGGCCCAGACACAGAAAGAGGACATCAATATCTGCATTGACCTCATTGACAAAGTGCATTTGGGTTTCTGTCAACAAATCGGGATGGGCCATCCCCAATTTTTGGCCAGCTTTTGTGGTACTGAACACAAAATCAATACTTACTTCGGAATGGTTAAGAAGCAATCGAATCAATTCTCCACCGGTATATCCGGACCCCCCAATAATTCCTGCTTTAATCATGTGTTTGATTTACAAAGTTTGAAATTTTGCTGGCGTTCGATGATAGCTTTATAAAGCCTTTCGCCTCGTTAGCTGTCCAACCCTTGTTCATTTCACCATAACTGCCAAATGAGGCATTCATCAAGTCATGTTTTGAATCAATGCCCGTCAATTCAAAACGATAGGGATGAAGTGTTACAAAGACATCACCGGTTACGTTTTTTTGGGTATCTCTCAAAAAGGCCTCAATATTTCGCATGACTTCATCCAAATAGTTGCCTTCATGCAATAGCATGCCATAAAAATTACCCAATTGCTCTTTTTGATATTGCTGCCATTTGCTTAAGGTATGTTTTTCCAAAAGATGATGTGCCTTGATAATGATAAGGGGCGCGGATGCCTCAAAGCCCACACGCCCTTTTATTCCAATAATGGTATCACCCACATGAATGTCCCTGCCAATGGCATATTTTGACGCTAAGGAATTTAGTTGTTCTATATTATCAACCGGATTGCTTTTTTTTCCATTAAGAGCTACCAATTCCCCATTTTTAAAAGTCAATGTCAATTCTTTTGGGGTGCTTTCTTCCAATTGACTGGGGTAAGCACTTTCCGGCAAAGTCTTGCCTGAGGTCAAGGTTTCTTCGCCACCGACCGATGTTCCCCATAAACCTTTATTGATTGAATATTTGGCCTTTTGCCATGGATAATCCACCCCATTTTTTTGCAGGTAAGCTATTTCTGCTTCCCTCGATAATTTGTTGTCGCGTATGGGCGTTATGATCTCAATATTTGGCGCTAAAATTTGAAAGATCATATCAAAGCGAACTTGGTCATTTCCTGCGCCCGTGCTGCCATGGGCAATAAACTTGGCCCCGATTTTTTTAGCATGGTTCACAATTTCTATTGCCTGTACTATGCGTTCGGCACTTACAGAAAGCGGATAGGTATTGTTACGAAGTACATTGCCAAAAATGAGGTATTTTACGACCTTATCATAGAAAGTCTTTATGGCATCAATTGAAGTGTAGCTACTCGCACCCAAAGCAATGGCTTTGTCTTTGATCGAATTGATTTCTGCGGCTGAAAAACCTCCTGTGTTTACGCTAACCGCGTGAACCTCAAAACCTTCTTCCTGCGAGAGGAATTTAGCGCAGTACGAAGTATCAAGACCTCCGCTATATGCCAGTACTAATTTTTTCATTTGTTTTTCTTTTTTAGAAAAAGATTCTCTTTTATTCTTTTTAATCGTTGAAAAGCCTTGCTATTGAGCTTATCTTCTTGTTCCGTTTTCTTTTTGATTTGAGGATCGTACAGCATACCCGTGCATAGGCACATTTTTTGTTCAGTTCGGGTTAAAATATCAAAGTTTTTGCAGGTTTGACAGCCTTTCCAAAAATCGGGATCATCGGTGAGTTCAGAAAATGTCACCGGCTTATACCCTAGCTCATAGTTCATTTTCATGACTGCAAGCCCAGTTGTAATACCAAATATTTTTGCTTCGGGAAATTTTTCTCGAGACAAATCAAAAATGGCCTTTTTAATCTTTTTGGCAAGCCCTTGATTTCTGAAATCAGGATGTACTATAAGGCCAGAGTTCGCCACAAAATTTTTATTGCCCCATACTTCGATATAACAAAAACCGGCAAACTGCTCACCTTCCAATGCAATAACAGCGTTGCCGTTTTGAAGTCTTTTGATGATATATTCCGGTGTTCGCTGTGCAATACCTGTGCCGCGTATTTTGGCAGAATCAGATATGGTGTCGCTAATAATTTGAGCGTACTTAAAATGCGATTCGTTAGCAACTGTAATTTTCATTGCTACTATTTTATTGGAAAATGATTTGTAAATGGTTTTGTTGATATTGCGGAAATGGACTCACCTATTTCCATAAAAGAAGAGCACCCCTACGGGCGACGACGAGGCGTAAAAGGACGAACAAGGCTAAGGCCATTCATTGATAATATGTCAATTTGTTCATTCATGAGGGATTAAATGTACAAATTAATTTTTACCACCCTATTTTGTCTACAAATTTTTCTGAAAAAGTAGTTTTAATTTCTGCTTTTTGAAGATTTCGTAACCTAAGTACATAAACACCAAAGAATATTCAATGGCCAACACCCAAAGGCTTTCATTATAATCGGGATTGGAGTAGGCAAAATAGCTCATAAAGACCAAGGCCGACCAGAATATTACGAACTTATATTCAATCAAAACACCTAGAAAAAGCACAAAAATGATGTACCAGGGGTGTACCGTAGTAGCTATAAAGTAATAAAAGGTAAGCAAGAACAACATAGAACCTATTAAGGTATTCAAGTGTTGGTTTTTACCAATAAGGGTTACTATAAAAGCCATTAATAGGGTGGCTAAAGGTATATAACTACCATAGGTTTTCACAAGTTCCCATGGCTTGGTCTCAAAATGTAAAACCGTTATTTTTTTCACTGCATTATAAATGCCCGCATTAAATTCAAAATTGGAAAACCAAAGTCCAACCGTTTGTGAATAGTTGCCAATGAATGTGTCAGAATAGAAAGGCCATAAAAGTAGTATGCTGGCGATGCCTATCAATAGATAGAAAAGCAAACTTTTTTTTACGCCCATGAATTTAATAAACATTGGAAGAAACAGGAGCGGTATAAGTTTTAAAAGTATGGAAAGGGCGTAAATGGGTGCGGCCCATGTCCACTTGGTATTAGTTGCCAAGAACATGGCCCAAACAAAAAAGAATATCATGATG
>JABDND010000185.1 GCA_013001145.1 Croceitalea sp.
TAGAAAATGCAGGTCAGTCGGTAGTGAACGAGACCCAAGAGGCTTTGTTCTTTACCTCAAGACCAGTAACAAAATGGATTTTAGGTGCCAACTATGACATCAACAAATTCGGAATTTCATTGAACAACACTTATTTTGGCAAAACCACCTTTAGACAACAAGGGATGGACCCCAACTTAAGAACAGAGTTTACCCCTAAAATCGTTACCGATTTGGGAATCAACTTCAATGCGACCGATAAGTTGACCTTTGCCCTGAACATCAACAACATTTTGGACGTATTGCCAGAGTGGTCATTTAAGGCCAACAACGCAGCTGGCCAGGCCATTATTGATGATACCAGCACCAATGCCTTGGGCGTAACCCCCATACAAGAGCAGTCAAACCTGATTACCTTCAACCAAAGGTATTCACAGATGACCTATGATGGCTATCACTTTAGCCAATTGGGCGCCATGTTCAATTTATCAATGAACTATAGATTCTAAGCGTTCGCAGGAATTTAAACGAGTAGATTTAAATTAAATGCCCCTTGTAGGAAACTTCAAGGGGCATTTTTTATTTGATTCTAAAAGTAACCCAATGCTTCTGCAATGATTACCAGGGATAATATCAAAAAGATAAAAGCGGGCAACGATCTTTTAGGGGCATCGCCTACCTTTAAATGCATGCTAATGGCACCCAACATCAAAACCGCCATCGTAACAGCTGCGGGTAGGGCCAGGTAATAGACCCAGATGGAAACAATTAAAAGGGTTGCGGCCAGCACTTTGAGGCCTCCTATAAAGTACATCATATTGCTGCTTAATCCGTAGGTCTCAAACTCTTCTTTCATACTCTTGGCTTCACCACCGCGCCATGGTGTGCTTTTATTGAATCGGATAAACCAAACATTGATGATGCTGATAAAGATGATGATTTTGGCAATGAGAACCGCGTAATCCATAATGTGTGAATTTGAGTAAATTTGTGAACTTAAATGTTACAAAATATTTATGGATTACCCAAATTTGGGTGAAATGCCTTACTATCTTCTCACGATGATGGTTTTCTCGGCGGTCTCATTCCTAGTCTTCGGATTTTCATGTTTCTTCTCCAGTTTTATGGTGACCGAATTTGAGCGATATGGACTCAAAAATTTTCGTATTCCCAATGGGATATTACAATTGATGGGAGGAATGGGATTAATAATGGGCTTAAAATGGCCAACTTTGGGGTTGCTAAGTGCCGCGGGCCTTACCCTTCTAATGGCTTTGGGTTTTTTGGTACGCTTAAAAATTAAAGATGGTTTTGTGAAATCCTTTCCCGCATTCTTTTACATGATATTGAATTTGGGAATCTTTTTGTTTTTGCTACAACTAAAAAATTAAAATGTTTAAGAAATAATTAGAATACTTAAACAAAATTTATGATACTTTTAAAGTGAAATAAAAAATTGCTTGCCATGTACATTGAAAAAGACAGTAAAGTTCCCCCATTATTGGCCGACATGCATTATGACGGGGTTCGATTTGACCCTAGAATTTTGGAAGCCTTGAAAAAGCAAAGGGCAACCCATGTGAAAGATAATCATACCAATGGATAAAAACGTTTTAGGAGGTCCGTTGCAGGCCTGTTGCCATAATCCCAAAACTGGTTTCTACCGTGACGGCAGCTGTAAAACAGGCCCTGAAGACGTGGGCACCCATGTGGTTTGCGCCATCATGACGGAAGAATTTTTGAAGTATACCCGCTTAAAAGGGAATGATTTGAGTACGCCAATTCCGGCTTACCAGTTTCCCGGTCTTAAACCGGGCGACAAATGGTGTCTTTGTGCCTCGCGATGGAAACAAGCAGCCAAAGAAGGCATGGCCCCTCAGGTAGTGCTGGAAGCTACCCACCAAAAGGCCTTGAAATTCATTGATTTTGAACTGTTGTTGGAACATAAGTTCACCCCTGAAACTATAGACTAGAGCTGCCCCATACGATAGTTCAGTCTTTTTTACTATCGTATTTTACGTGGCAGGTTGGGCATTCCAAACTGTTATCGCCCTTCTTTAAATGGATCCCATCAATGTGGGTTACCACAAAATCTTTGATAAAGGCATAATGGGCTTGGTGGTTGTTCACATCGATCTGTTTGTCTTTATACAGTTCCCGAATTTGATGGTCGTATTCTTGACTTCCCCAACAGTTTGGGCAATAGCCCTCAGGGGCTTGCCCTTGGTTTTCTTCTTTTGAATTTTTAAAAAAATCTATTAGTCCGTCTAACATAGTCTGTGATTTTCAACCTTGAATTTACTCAATTTTTGCGCAAGATTGAGAATTGCCTATTACGCACTACCCCTTTTCAATCACAGCCACCACATCTATTTCCACTTTCCATGAATCCAATCCCAGTGCAGCTACTCCAATAAGCGTGCTAGCCGGCATCTCGCTGTCGCCCAAAAGCTCCTTACGCACCGCCCTAAAGGCTGGTAGCATCTCAGGAGTATAGTCCACAATATAGGTGTTCATTTTTACCACATCTTTAAAAGTTGCGCCTGACTGAGACAGTGTCTTTTTCAATTTACCGATGGCATCACGAAATTGTGCCTCAAAACTATCGCCCTCGCCCACTTGACCTGATACATAGATGGTGGTTAGGTCGCCCTGCGAAACGACCACGGCTTCAGAGTAGCCGTTATGGGGTTCAATAAAGGTCTTTGAAAGGGCTTG
>JABDND010000196.1 GCA_013001145.1 Croceitalea sp.
AGCTCGTCCTTAGAGGCAAAGGGGGTCTCTTGATTTTTATGAAAATAAGTAATGATGGGGTCTATAGTTTGATTATCATCATAATCATTGTTGTAGAGGGTAATGGGCCGATTGCTCGACGCCTTTAATTTAGTGTTCAATCCCCAATTGCCTGCCACAAAATCCAGGTCACCATCATTGTCAAAATCATCCATTTCTATATTGTTCCACCAACCGTGTGTATTTTGTAAACCATTATTTGTTTGACGAAGAAGTTCCTTACCGGTATTAAAAAAAATGGTGATTGGCATCCAATGCCCCGCGACTATTAAGTCTTCAAAACCATCTTTATTCAAATCAACCCACTGAAAGTCTTTAACATTGCCCACATACGCAACATCGGCTCCATACCCTGCTGTTATATCTTTAAACTGGCCCTTGCCGTTATTTTGAAATAAATACTGTTTTGGGGTTTGGCCATATTGTGTGGTCACAGCATCTGAAGCTAGCATTACATCAAAATCGCCATCGTTGTCAAAATCGACGCTTTTTATTTTAGAAATATTGGCCTCCACTTGAATAAACTGTAAGGTATCGCGCTTCAAAACACCATTTTGGTTCAAGTATAACCTTGGTTGTAAGGGTGCACCGCCAACAAATTCATTGCCACCACTGCCCACCAGTAGATCTATTTGACCATCTCCATCAGCATCAAAAAAACAACTGGCGGTTTCTTCGCTGGTCGCATCTTCTTCAAAAAGGTCTTGCTGTTGCTTTTCAAAACTACCTTTCCCTGTTTGGATATACAATGCTGAAGCTTGCTTTTTGGCACCGCCGATAAAAATATCGTCAAGCTTGTCACCATTGTAATCTGCGACACTCACGCAAGGTCCTTCATTTGAATGTGAAAAAGGCACCAGGGGTTCACGGTCAAAATCAAGACTCGTTTTTTCAATATGTACAAATGGGATGATTGAATCAAAATGGTCAACTTGTAGTTTTTCTTGTTCTTTCAAAGTTGGTATTGGGGCAGCATTTTTTTGATAAATGTTGATAAGTGAATTGGTTTTGACTGATTTAAGTACTTGTACTTTTTGGTTCGGCCATACAACGCGAAGTGAATCAACAATACTGTCCTTTCCCAACCCAAAATGGATTCTATGGGTTGATGCCGACAAATAGCCAGTGGTATTAAAATTTGCTTGTGTGATTTTTTTGGTGGGTGTATAGGCGATTGCTTTAGCTCCAAAACCGAATATATTGCCATTTTCTCCTTTAAAATCCAGTTGTAAAAAATTACCGGATTTTGATAAATTCTCCCAAATATGGGCCATTTCATTAACATTGTTTACAATGATATCCAAATCGCCATCATTGTCCAAATCTGCGTAGGCACAGCCATTGCTAAAAGAATCACTGCTTTTTGACCATTCTTCTGTGCTATTGGTAAAGGTGAGGTCTGCGTTGTTTTTGAAGAAATAATTGGTTGCTTTCTTTTCAGGAATTTCATTGATGAGGGGCATATCAGTTTCGGCCATACCTGCATCAATTCGTTTTTGAATATCTTCATTGGCTATGAAATTCATATAATCCATATCATTGGTCGCCCCTTGAATTCCATTGGAAATAAACAAATCTTTAAAGCCATCATTATCAAAATCGGCCGCCAAAACGCCCCACGACCATTCTGTGGCAGCTAGGCCGCTCAGATTACCAATTTCGGCAAAGCGTTCATTTCCTAGATTGAGGTGAAAAGTGTTCTGCATGAACTGTGGAGCATATCCATTTTTCAAGTATTGCTGATAAATAGGATAGCCATATTCAAGTCCTGATGTTTTGTAGGTTTCCAAATCTTCAGGAAGCATATCCAAAGAAACTATATCCACTAAACCATCATTGTTCATATCGGCGATTGCATTGCCCATTGAATAATGCGTGGTATGACCAAGTCTGTTGTCATCGACCGATATAATTTCTTTAAATGTCTTGTTCTTCTGATTAATGTAGAGGTAATCGTTTTCAAAAAAATCATTTCCGATATAAATATCTGGGTACCCATCTTCATTTACATCACTAATGGAAATGCCAAGCCCATAGCCCGATTTGCCTTGAAAAATACCAGCCTCTTCACTTATTTCATAAAATCGCCCATTTTGATTTTCAAAAAGTATATCACCTGAGATGGGATCGAACCCGCTACGTTGGTTTCCGCGACCATAGGTTCTATTGGGATGGACGGAATGATTCATCAGGTACATATCCAAATCACCATCCAAATCAAAATCAAAAAAAGCAGATTGGGTGCTAAGCCCTGAAAAATCAAGACCATATGCCACGCTTTCTTCTTTAAACGTTGGAATTCCCTCGTCGTTGGTGCCTTGATTCACAAAAAGAAGGTTGTGGCCTTTTAAACTGCGATAGCCAGATGCCTTACATACGTAAATATCCAGTAGGCCATCATTGTTGATATCTGTGTAAGTTACCCCTGTAGACCAACCATCAAAATCTTTTAGCCCGGCCTGCTCTGTAATCTTTTCAAAAACCAGCTGACCTTTGTTTAAATAGAGCTCATCGCTGACCTGATTTCCGGTGAAGTACAAATCAATTAGCCCATCATTGTTAAAATCGGCCGTTGCCACACCGGCACCGTTGTAGTAATAGAGGTAGTTCAAAATATTAAGCTCTGGTCGACTACTGAGTTGATTGTTAAAATCCACTTTGGTTTGACTTGCGGGAAGATTTACAAAAAGTTTCTCCTCTTCAAGCTGGCAAGAAGTGTAGGACAAAAGAATTGTCAATATTGGCCCTAAAATCCTTTTCATGGTTCTCGATACAAACAAGTTCGGCAAGATAGTTATTCTAAACAGAAGGATAAAGACTTATCGCGACCGTATTTACCTTATATAGATGGCATTAAATTCAAAACGTTGCTTTCAAAGGGATTTATTGGAACACTCGTATTTTACTTGAAAATTACCTTTATATTTAAGAGTTCAAACTAATTCAAAAAAACAAACATGATCGGCATTTTGTCATTTTTGGGCTTCACCGCCATGGTGGGGGTCATTTCTTATTTGGCTACTCGAAGTACCAACGAAAAATCTTCAGATGGTTATTTTTTAGGGGGTAGGAGCCTTACAGCGGGTGTTATTGCTGGATCGCTCTTATTGACCAATTTATCGACAGAACAAATAGTTGGGTTGAATGGAAGTGCGTATACCGATGGATTATCTGTAATGGCATGGGAAACTTTGGCGGCCATTGCCATGGTGATCACGGCCATATTTCTATTGCCTAGATATCTTAAGAGCGGACTCACAACTATACCTCAATTTCTCGCCGATAGGTTTGATGTTTCAACCAAAACGATCACATCGGGTCTCTTTTTGACAGGTTATGTAGTTGTTTTGCTACCTGTTATTTTGTATTCTGGGTCAGTGGCCATTAGTGGTATGTTCAATGTGCCCGAAATGTTACAAGTTTCCGAATCGACCGCTTTGGTTCTCTGTATTTGGGGTATAGGTATTATTGGATCTATTTATGCTGTATTTGGAGGATTAAAAGCAGTGGCCGTATCTGACAGTATCAATGCCATAGGATTGATGATTGGAGGTATACTTATTCCCGTATTTGGTTTAATGGCCATTGGTGATGGAAATATGTTTGATGGTCTGGATGCTTTGATGACGACCAATCCCGAACGTTTCGATTCTACTGGAGAACATGGTCAAGAAGTGCCATTTGCGACCATATTTACGGGGATGATGTTGGTACAATTGTTTTATTGGGGTACGAATCAACAAATAATTCAAAGGGCATTGGGCGCCAAAAATTTGGCCGAAGGTCAAAAAGGTCTATTATTGGCTTCTTTCTTGAAAATATTGGGCCCTATAATTTTAGTGTTGCCAGGTATGATAGCCTATCATTATTTTGATGGTTCATTGGCATCAAGTGATTTGGCTTATCCGGCACTTGTGGGTGCCGTTTTGCCAAAGTACCTTGTCGGCTTTTTTGCTGCCGTATTGTTTGGGGCTATTTTAAGTTCTTTTAATAGTGTTTTAAATAGTTCCGTTACACTATTCGGTATTGATATATATAAGCAGCACATCAACAAGGAAGCTGCTGAAGGGACCGTTGTAAGATATGGTAAAATATTTGGCGTGTGCCTTGCGTTAGCAGCCATGTTCATTGCTCCCATGATTGCCAATGCGGGCAGTTTGTTCAATTACCTTCAAGAGATAAATGGAATTTATAATATCCCCATATTAACTATCATAGTCGTGGGCTACTTGACCAAAAAAGTACCAGCAATCGCTGCAAAAATCGCCATTTTCTTAGGATCGGGCTTATATATATTAAGTCAATTTATTCTGAAACCACAATTGGTTGACCGCGCCCTCGAGTCTGCTAGGGCTTCAGGCATCACTGATGATGCAGCCTTAAAACTGGTCGAAGCCGATGCTTATCCGCATTTTCTTCATGTTATGGCCATATTGTTCTTGCTCAATGCGGGAATCATGTTGCTCATCGGTAAACTAAAGCCCAGAGCGCAAGCCTATGAACAATTATATACCAAGCAAGTTGATATTGTGCCTTTCAAGTATGTGAAACAAGTGGGCATTATGGTTTGTACCATCGTTATCTTTATCTACATCTATTACGCCAAATAATCTGATTTAAAAAGCACAATAGATAGGCGATGCTCGTTTACACGGGGTAATTAAGCACCCTTTTAGTCCAACTCTTTTACATTTTATACAGTGTTAACTGTGTTTATCGGTCGACGACAAATAGGAGATACAACTATAAATCAATTGTTGTAGTCGTAAGTTGAAATCTTTAAACGCAGGGATAGGGCTTAACATAGCCAGTTAGCTCTTCTGAATAAAATTCAATTATTAATTTATTGCCTATTGTGGTACGCGATATCGATTTGTGGATTGTCAACTATTACGATATAAAGGTTATATTAAGAAGGTCATGGCTCCCATAGACCACTAGAAATTATAATACATGTCATATACTTTATATAAAATGACAAATTAGAATGAAGGACTAAAAAACATAATAAGGCAATAAAAAACCCGCTCATTGAGCGGGTTTTTATATAACTGTTGTTATAATTATTCTTAGTAACCAGGATTCTGAACCAAGTTAGGGTTAGCTAACAATTGGGGAAGCGGAATAGGGAACAATTTTCTCGCATCATCACTACCACTTTCTTTAAACTCCCATGGGCCAGTATAGGCTCCAAAACGAATCATATCATTTCTTCTCCAGCCTTCAGCATATAGCTCACGACCTCTTTCATCCAACAATTGAGAAGCTGTTACGGAACCGAAAGGCGCTACGCCTCTAATAGTTCTAACATCATTTACAACTGAGGTTGCATCGCCACTGGCACCATTCAAGATTGCTTCTGCTTTCATTAAATGTGCATCAGCATATCTGAACACAATTAGGTGGTTCTCAAAGCCACCGCCAAATCTAGCTTGATATTTTTGTACACGAATACCGGTTTGCTCGTTATTGTTGATTAAACTTGGAGCTCCTGCACCGTCCACAAAGCCTCTTGTAAATTGAAGCGGATCGCCAGGTCTATCTGTTAGAGCGGCGCCGTCCAAAGCATATTGTTGGTTTATTAAGAAACCACGACCAACATTTGAACCGTCTTCAAAACCTCCGTTATCTGATGTACCATCGGTACCAGTAAATTGGACACCTATGTTTGGTACACCACCACGACGTTCCTCTTGACCATCAATTTGATCGCTCAAAAGATCAGACTCATAGCGGTTGCTATTTGGATCACCTTCAAAAAGATCGTAATATTCAGCCAAGGTGCTAAAACCGTTCCAACCACCACCACCTAATCCGGTAGAGTTGTAGTGCAATCCATTGAAAATTCTATTTCCAACACCAGTTTCTGCCCACCAAATGGTTTCAGAATCAGCTGTTTTTTCGAAAATATCAAAATAACCTGCTTGCAAAGCATAACCTTCAGCGGCAATGGCATCAACCAAGCTTACAACTTGATTCATGTCAGCAGCATCAGGCGTTCCTCCTCCACCAGTCAATTGACTTGCAAAAACATGCTTGTTCAAAAGTACTTTAGCCTTTAAAAATCTTGCAGCAGCCTTACTGGCTCTTTTCAAGTCGGACGAACCGGCAGCTTTAGCTGGTAGACCCGCAATAGCGGCATCAAGATCGGCTATAATAAAGTCTACTGCTGCTGTTCCAGTTAAAACTTCTGGCACTGTAGAAGATGACAATTGTGTATCTCTGAATGGAACCTGTCCAAAAAAGTCTAGGGTCAAGTACATGGCCCAAGCTCTTAGAAAGCTAGCTTCTGCTGCCACTACAGCCGATGCGTTACTTCTTGAATCCAAAATTTGAGAAGCCAATAACTGATTAGAGTTCCATTGGTTGAATGGAGTCAAAATATCGGTTTCTTCAAAACCCCATTCATGTTGGTGTAATTTTCTCCAACGACCATTATCACCCCAGTCAGAACCTCTGGTAGGTACCAAAAGTGCATCTGAAGTAACTTCATTTAGAGCGTAGGTATTAGCCTGATCTCCCAATTGCCCGTAGGTTTGATTATATAATTGACCTACCGAAGAAGCCGGATCGGCAAGACCTTGGAAACCTTCTGTAATAAAGGAGTCCGTTTCTTCAATCTCCAAATCAGTACAGGAAGCTAATCCCACTACTGCAAGGAGTGTAAATAGATAAAATTTAACTTGATTTCTTTTCATGATTCTTACAATTTTTAATTAAAATGATGCATTGATACCAAAGGTGATAGTCATTGGGTTAGGGAAAGCCGACCAGTCAATACCTCTTGCCGGAACTCCAGAATCCAAGGTTCCTGTATTCACAGTTACTTCAGGATCAATACCGCTATAATCGGTTATCAAAAATAGGTTTTGCCCAGTCAAAGAAAGTTTAAGACTTTTAAAGGTTCCTTCACCACTTAGAGGCACATTGTAACCTAAGGTTGCGTTTTGTAACCTTACAAAATCACCTTTCTCCAAAAATCTTGTTGATACTGCCGTTGAAGCTCCACCGTCCTCACCACTGGCGACAACTTCTGGAGTTACGTTTCTTGCAGTTACAACTTGACCGGCATTAAAGAATGAGTTCGCTGTGTTGTTATATACAGAGAAACCAAACTGACCTGAGAAGAACGTGCTGAAGTCCCAATTCTTGTAATTGGCAGTTAACGACAGACCAGTTGTAATGTCTGGAAGTGCATCTTCGCCAACAAAAGATTTGTCAACATCAGGATCACCAACGCCATTACCATCGATATCGGTATAAATTGGATTACCTGTGCTATCAAACCCTTCAAATGAGGCCATAAAGTATGAGAACAATGATTGACCGGCTTCAAATTTCTGTGCAAAAGCACCAGATAGACCGGGTCCATTGATGGCACCTGTATTAATGGAACCTGCAAAATCTTTGATTTCGTTCTCATTGTATGCAATATTGAATGCACCATTAAAGTTGAAGTCATCAGACTGTACGAAATCATATGATATTGCAAATTCAATACCTTGGTTTAATACGCTTGCATCAACGTTACCAAACTGGAATGGATTGGTAGATGGCTGTGCAGGTGGCGTTTGTAATAAAAGGTCTTGCGTATCTCTACGATATACATCAATGCTACCGCTCAAACGATCGTTATTGAAACCGAAATCCAAACCTACGTTGAAATCCAATGTAGTTTCCCATTTAAGGTCGGGCACATCAGTTGCGACAATTGACAGACCGTTTTGGTTAATGGTTGCATCGTTGTTAATACCAAGTCCGGCAAAACGCTGTCTAGCAACAAAATTACCGTATCCTAATCCATCTTGGTTACCTACAAGACCTGCACTCAAACGTAATTTAAGTGTAGAAACATTTTCACCTATAAAATCTTCTTCACCAATTTGCCATGCAAAAGCTCCTGAAGGGAAATAACCATATTGATTTTCGGGACCAAAACGAGATGAACCATCCGCACGCATGGTGGCAGTAAATAAGTACTTGTTGGCAAGACTATAATTTACCCTACCAAAGAATGATTGTAATTCATCTGTATTGTCAAAAGTATCGGCTGTGACGGCCAAAACTTCTCTTGAAAATTGAAAAGGTGTGTTATCAGTGACTACAGATGGAAACAATCTATTGACTACAACATCAGAAGTGTTGTTTGCAAAGTAGAATTGCTGATATGAACCTTCGATACTAGCTGCAGCGGCATTAACGGTATTCTTTAAATCTTGACCCATTTCGTTCAAGTCTGCAGTACCAAATCCTCTACCCACAGTGTTTCTTCCCTGTGTTCTAAAATCTTGAAAGGCATAACCTGCAACGATATCCAAATTTGAATTATCAAAATTCTTGTTATAATTAAGGGTAGCTTCCAAGGTGTAGTTATCTCTATCCAATGTATTGAAAGTACCAAAACCAATACCTTCTATTCCTTGAAAGTTTTGAAGGTTTGCTGAAAGCACAGAGACGTTTTCACTCTCTGACATATCATATCCCAAGTTCACTTTACCCGATAATTCTGGAGTGAATTTATACTCCAAAGAACCGTTTAATAAAAATCTATTGGTATTGGTCACGTTCTGGGTTTCAGCCAAATAGTTTGCTGGCTGAATTTGTCCACCTCCATCATCAAAATTTGGACTTGAAGGCCATGTTGGGTTGGCAGAATATGCAGCACCCAAAATATCTCCTCTAAATCCTGCTCCAGCAGCAACTGGTGGCTGATCTCTATTAACACGTGAAACAGAAGCTTGGACACCCAATAAAAGTTTGTCATCCAAGAAACGTTGATTTAGATTAAGTCTACCGGTAATTCTTTCAAATTCAGATTTTTCAACAACACCAAATTGCTTTTGATAACCGAATGTAGCACGAACATTACCTGACCCATAGTTTTGCGAGTAGGCAAAGTTTTGATTGGTAGAAGCTGCTGTTCTAAGAACGACCTCTTGCCAGTCTGTATTGGCACCAAAATCAACATTGGAAGCATTACCACCGTAAAGTGTTACTGCATCCAAGAAACCATCTCTATCCAATAGGTCAAACTTTCTTACAGGTGTTGACACACTTAAATTAGAAGCAAACTCAAAAGAAGGACCTTGAGAGCCTTTACCACTCTTGGTCGTAATGATTACGACACCATTGGCACCACGAGAACCATAAATGGCCGTTGCAGATGCATCTTTAAGTATACTGATGCTTTCAATATCTGACGGGTTTAAGAAGTTCAACGGGTTACCCACATCACTTCCTCCTTGACCTGAGTCACCTTGTGCATCAGTATTTTGACCAAAAAGGGCCACACCATCAACAACGAATAAGGGATTGTTGTTGGCTCTAACTGAGTTTGCACCCCTAATGTTGATTTGAATACCAGCACCTGGTTCACCACTGGTTTGCTGAATGTTTACACCGGCGGTTTTACCTTGAATCAATTGTTCAGGCGAAGAAATGACCCCACCGTTAAAATCTTCAGAAGTAACTGCGGTAACAGACCCTGTAGCATCTTTGACCGTTGTTGTACCATAACCTATGATTACAACCTCGTCCAAAGCTTGGGCATCTTCCTCTAGCATTACATCAATTGTTGTTCTGCCGTTGACAGCGATTTCTGCTGTTTTGTACCCAATGTAACTAACTACCAATGTTTCATTACTCCCTACATCATTTAAGGAATATAGACCATCAAAGTCTGTTTGGGTACCGTTTGTTGTACCTTTTACCAAGACACTCGCCCCTGGTAATGGACCATTAGCATCAGAAACAGTACCTGATACCGTCTGGGCTTGAACCGCACTAAAGCAAACAAATGCTCCAAGTAACAGTAAGCCTTTAAGTAGCGTAATCTTCATAAATAATTAATTTTAAGTTTAGTTAATTTAAATTCAAGCGATAAACATATGTAAAATATGTGTTAAAATACATTTTGAGAGCAGGGAACAAAGCACGAAATCGGTTTCGTGTTAATAACTTTGGTCCAATGTCATAGTCATATTTTAACACATAATTATTTATACTTATCGCAAAGAAAACGAGCGAAATATATGAAATTTAAAGAAGGTTTAAACAATAAAATTGAAATATTTTCGTTACGCTCGATTCAAATTTAAAATTAAAACCTTCGATTTTTGTTAAAATTTGATTTGAAATTCTGATATTGTCATTTAATCTTTACCTTAAAAAATGACCTTTTGAGATTGTGATTTCATGTTAAAACAAAAAATTACTTTAAAGCATATTGCAAAAGAACTCGAAGTATCCATTTCGACGGTCTCCAAGGCACTTAAAAACAGTGAAGAAATTAGTAGGGATACCAAAGAAAAGATTCAAGCTTTTGCCAAACTTTACAACTACAAACCAAACAATATTGCGATAAGCTTAAAGAACAAGCGCACAAAGAACATTGGCGTGGTCATTCCTGATATTGTGCACCATTTTTTTACAACGGTTATACGTGGCATAGAAAAGTATGCCAATAAAATGGGCTACAATGTAATTGTTTGTTTGTCAGATGAGTCTTTTGATAAAGAAGTAATCAATATGGAACTCTTGGCAAATGGAAGTATTGACGGTTTTATTATGTCTTTATCTTCTGGTACACAGGCAAAGAATGATTATAATCATTTAAAGGAAGTCACAGAACAAGGCATTCCTTTAGTATTGTTTGACCGTATAACCAATGAGATAGATTGCGACAAAGTGGTCATTGATGATCAATACGGCGCTTTTTTGGCGACAAAGAAACTGTTGGCAGAAGGACGCAAGCAGATCGGACTGATAACTACAGACGATTATTTAAGTGTGAGCAAGGCCAGAACAGAGGGCTATCGTAAAGCAATTGCTGAAAATGGCGGTTTGGTCAATGAAAACCATATTTTGAAATTATCGTCCATGGATGTTGATGAGGTGGCTATCAAGTCTTTTTTAGACAAAACGAACCTCGATGCCGTTTTGGCGGTCAATGAAATTTTTGCCATTTGTGGTATGCGGGTTGCCAAAGAAAAAGGCCTTAGAATTCCAAACGATATATCTTTTATAGGGTTTACAGATGGGCTATTGTCAAAATATGCCAATCCAGGTCTAACTTCAATTGCGCAACATGGCGAAGAAATGGGAGAAATTGCAGCGCAAATGCTCATTGAAAAAGTAGAAAGTGAAAACGAACACGAATCGTATAAAACCAAGATTTTAGAACCCACTTTGATTGAACGCGATTCAACATTAAACTAAGTATATTTAATTAGAGCAAACCAAATGAACCAAGATTATATTCAACCTAACCCCTGGTCAATCATTGAAGAAGGTTTTGATCCTGAAAAAGTAAAGTCATCAGAAAGCTTGTTCAGTATTGGCAATGGCGCCATGGGACAAAGAGCCAATTTTGAAGAAGATTTTTCCGGCGAGACTTTTCAAGGCAGTTATATCGCTGGAGTATATTATCCAGATAAAACACGAGTAGGATGGTGGAAAAATGGATATCCAGAATATTTTGCCAAAGTACTCAACGCCCCTAATTGGATAGGTATAAAGGTTTTTGTAAATGACCAAGCTTTTGATCTGCACCAATGCAAACAAATAAAGCACTATCGACGCGAATTGAACATGCAAGAAGGGTGGTATCAGCGCAGTTTCACCGCAACCATGCCCAATGGTGTTGAAATTGGCATAAATACAACTCGTTTTTTAAGTTTGGATTTTGATGAAATTGGAGCCATAAAATACCAAGTGACCCTGCTCAATCAAGATGCCAAGATTAAACTGCAACCTTACCTTGATTCGGGTATTACCAATGAAGACAGTAATTGGGATGATAAGTTCTGGAATACTACCAACTCCATTTCAAACGGTAGTCGTGCTTTTATAGAGGCACATACCATGAAAACCAATTTTGAAACCTGCACCCTCATGCAGGCCGAACTTCATCATAATGGCAATAGGGTACAACCTTCCACCAATATCAAAGAAGAGACTTTTGTTGGGGTCGAATTTGAAGTGGATGCCAAAAAGAACGAAGAACTCTCCCTGATCAAATATGGCGGTTATACGGCCTCAAGAAATCATAAAGCCTCTGAGCTTGTAGATGCTGCCAATACCGTTTTGGACAAAGCCTCAAAAATGGGTTTTGAAGCCTTACTGCAAAAACAAAAAGAAGCTTGGGCGGCCATTTGGGAAATGAGTGACATCACCATTCAAGGTGATGTGAAGGCTCAACAAGGCATACGGTTCAATATTTTTCAATTAAATCAAACATATTTGGGCACAGATTCAAGGCTTAACATAGGGCCAAAAGGTTTTACTGGCGAAAAATACGGCGGCAGCACCTATTGGGATACTGAAGCGTATTGTCTGCCATTTTATATGGCGACCAAAAATCAGATTGTCGCCCGTAAACTTTTGAAATATCGTTACAACCATCTAGAAAAAGCGATTGAGAATGCAAAAAAATTAGGTTTTACAAACGGTGCCGCTCTTTATCCAATGGTGACCATGAACGGCGAAGAATGCCACAATGAATGGGAAATCACTTTCGAAGAAATCCATAGAAATGGGGCTATAGCTTTTGCTATTTTCAACTATTACAGATATACCGGTGATTATACGTACATACCTGAAATGGGATTGGAGGTATTGATAGCGATTTCAAGATTTTGGCATCAACGGGCCAATTTTTCAAAACCCAAGAACAAATATGTCATCTTGGGTGTCACGGGCCCAAATGAATACGAGAACAATATCAACAATAATTGGTATACCAACTATTTGGCAAAATGGTGTATCAATTACACTATAGAGCAGTTGCAAAAAGTAAAAGATGGATATCCGGTTGATTATGATCGTATTATTGCCCAAACTAAAGTAACGGATGCGGAAACAGAATTATGGTCTGAGGTAGCGAACAACATGTATTTTCCTTATTCCGAGAAATATGAGGTGTTTTTACAACAAGATGGGTTCTTGGACAAAGATTTGGTAAAGGTGAATGATTTGGACAAAAATGAACGCCCCATCAATCAGAAATGGAGTTGGGATAGAATATTGAGGTCTCCATATATAAAACAGGCCGATACCCTACAAGGTTTTTACATTTTTGAAGACCATTTTAATTTGGAACAACTGGAAAAGCATTTTGACTTTTACGAGCCATTTACAGTACATGAATCTTCTTTGTCGCCTTGTGTTCATAGCATACAAGCGGCCAAATTGGGTAGAATGGAACAGGCTTATAAATTTTATTTACGAACGTCAAGGCTTGATTTGGACGATTATAACAAAGAAGTTGAAGAAGGCTTGCACATTACCTCCATGGCAGGTACATGGATGAGTATTGTGGAAGGTTTTGGAGGTATGCGCATAGTTGATGATAAATTAAGCTTTACACCAAGAATTCCTGATCAATGGAAAGGGTATTCCTTTAAAATCAACTTTAGAGACCGTATCATCAAAGTTAGCATAACCGATAAGGATGCTACTTTTGAATTAATGGGCAATGAAGAAATGTCCATTAGGGTCAATGGCAAACGCGTTGTACTTTCACCTGGCAAATTGGCTACGGCATGATAAGATTGGGCTGCCAACTTTTGCTTGTAGGGGCCTTTCTTTTTGCTAATGGTTTAAATGGACAGATAGCGAGGATTGAACCACCAAATTGGTGGGTAGGTATGAAAAACACCAACCTTCAATTATTGGTCCATGGTCAAAATATTGCTAACCATAGTGTTTCCATCAATTTAGAAAATCAAAAAAGTATTGAATTGATCGGGGTACAAAAGGCTGATAGTCCAAATTATCTTTTTTTGGATATTGAAATTTCAGATACTGCCGAGCCAGTTACTTTCACCCTAGTACTTACAAATGATAAAGGGGCTGTTAGCGAATGGCCTTATGAATTAAGGGCACGTAATCAAAATAAAGCCGATTTCAAAGGATTTGATGCTTCCGATGTTGTCTATTTAATAACACCTGATCGCTTTGCCAATGGCAACACAAGCAATGACACATATAAAAATTTAGCCGAAACTACCATTGATAGAAGCCATAACTACAAGCGCCATGGGGGCGACATACAAGGTATTATCGATCATTTAGATTATATAAGCGGAATGGGTTTTACTGCCTTATGGTCGAGCCCACTTTTAATAAACGATATGCCAGAACAATCGTACCATGGTTATGCCATTACCGATTTTTACGAAGTGGACCCACGTTTTGGCACATTGGATGAATATAAATTATTGGCAAAGGAGTGCAATGAGCTAGGGATTAAATTAATTATGGACCAAGTGGCAAACCATTGTGGACTTGAACATTGGTGGATGAAGGATTTGCCCTTTAACGATTGGATAAATTTTCAAGAATCATATGTTGGCAATGAGCCCATCATAAATACCAATCATAGACGAACAGTTAACCAAGATCCTTATGCCTCAGAGAAAGATTCAGAGTTAATGGAGAAAGGGTGGTTTGTACCGGCAA
This sequence comes from Croceitalea sp., assembly GCA_013001145.1. GTDB lineage: Bacteria > Bacteroidota > Bacteroidia > Flavobacteriales > Flavobacteriaceae > Croceitalea. The sequence goes on from JABDND010000196.1 coordinate 14,500, forward strand.
TGCCCGATCTCAATCAGCAAAATCCGTTCCTTGCCAATTATATCATACAAAACAGTATCTGGTGGATTGAGACGCTGAAGTTAGGAGGCATACGGCAAGACACCTATCCTTATCCCAATAAAGAATTTATGGCCGCATGGGCGAAAGCCATTATTGATGAATATCCCAATTTTAATATAGTTGGCGAGGAGTGGAGTTACAACCCGTTATTGGTGGGCTACTGGCAAAATAATACAACAAATAAAGATAGCTATAAATCCTATTTGCCTTCGACCATGGATTTTCCTTTGCAAAAAGCATTGATAGAGGCCCTTACAGAAGAAGAAAATTGGAACTCTGGATTGATAAAACTTTATGAGGTATTGGCCAATGATTTTAATTATTCGAACCCAGAATCAATTTTAATGTTTGGCGACAATCATGATATGGACCGCCTTTATACCCAGCTAGGCGAAAATTTAAGTCTGACCAAAATGGCCTTGGGCTTCATTTTGACTGCGCCGCGAATTCCTCAAATATATTACGGCACCGAGGTTTTGTTACAGAATACTGCCAAACCTGGGGATCACGGATTGATTCGCACCGATTTTCCAGGCGGTTGGAAGACAGATGAGGTTAGTGCATTCACCTCTAATGGCTTGTCTGTAAAGCAAGCCGAAATGCAATTCTATCTGAAAACCTTGTTACAATTTAGAAAAAAGGCCGCGGTGCTGCACAGTGGTAAAACAAAACATTTTGCTCCCAAAGATGGAGTATATGTGATGTTCCGATATACTGATAACGATATGGTCATGTTGATTATCAATAAAAACAACAAATCCCTCAATTTAGATTTAAAGAGATTTGAAGAAATGAACATTGGCCATATGGAACTTATCAATATACCAAACGGGAAAATAATACAGACAGGGACCTCTATCAATCTACCACCAAATGAAGTAATGCTATTGACAAAAAAGCAAACAAATGATTAAGTACACTATTTTTGCCCTTGTTTTGCTTATGACCATTACAGGTTGTAAAGAGAACCCAACTACACAAGCGCTTAAGAACAATCAAGAAATGAACGAATCAAAAAGAAAGAAAGTAATATATCAAGTGTTCACCAGATTGTTTGGGAACACAAACGCTACCAATAAACCTTGGGGCACCATCGATGAAAATGGGGTGGGCAAGTTTGCAGATTTTGACGATAAAGCCCTCATGGAGATAAAGAAATTGGGTATTACCCATATATGGTATACGGGTGTTCCGCATCATGCAGTGATCAATGATTATACAAATTATGGTATTGACAATGATGATCCCGATGTGGTCAAAGGTCGTGCCGGTTCACCTTACGCTGTAAAGGACTATTATAATGTGAATCCTGATTTGGCTATAGATCCCAATAATCGGTTGCAAGAGTTCAAAGCTTTGATCGACCGCACACATAAGCACGAGATGAAGGTAATCATAGATATTGTGCCTAACCATGTCGCCCGAAATTATAAAGGGCTTAACAATCCGAAAGGTGTGGTTGACTTTGGCGCAAATGATGACACCTCGGTTGAATATGCGCGAGACAATAATTTTTATTACCTGCCAGGACAATCATTTATGGTGCCTCAGTGGCAAGAGGGTTATAAACCCCTTGGCGGCAACCCCAATCCATTGGCAGACGGCAAGTTTGAAGAAGTTCCGGCCAAATGGACAGGTAATGGCTCACGCATGGCCCAACCGCATTTTAATGATTGGTATGAAACTGTTAAAGTCAATTATGGTGTTCGCCCAGACGGCACCAAGGATTTTGACCTATTACCCAATGAATTTGCTCAAAAAGATTATGAAGCCCATATCGCTTTCTGGAAGGATAAAGACGTGCCCGATTCATGGATAAAGTTTCGCGATATTGCATTGTATTGGTTGGATTTTGGCGTTGACGGTT
>JABDND010000199.1 GCA_013001145.1 Croceitalea sp.
ATATAATCCGGTATAACCCGAACCGCCAATGGCCGCTTGATTTCCTTTAAAGTTTAACGGCACACTAAATTCACCTTTGTTGCATTCATTGTAATAATCCCCGGAACTTGCGGTTGGCAATGAGATATCATCTAGCAACTTATCAATATTGACAATATGAAGTGGACATGTGTTGTAGCTTTCGAAATCTCCATTCACCACCAGATTCTGCCCGAGCATAGGAGCTTGAAAAAACAAGCTTAACGCAAACAAGAAAACAATACGAGAAACCCTGTATAACATAATTTAATTAATTAAGGTTCTCGTACCTGCACTAATAACGCCATACTTTATTACATATTGTATGACTGACCATGGTTTCCCACATGACTCTAAAGCTATAATGCCCCTTTCCAAATACTAACATGTCTTTAAAATCGTTAGAATAGTCCAAATCTTACTGCAATGCGCCTAATAACCATAGTGTTATTGCTATCTCTTGTCCCTATTTTTGGTATAGGACAGCACACCATCAGTGGAAAAATCGTTGATGAGCTTGGGCTACCTGTGTATTTGGCGTCGGTGCAAATAGAAGAAACCGAAACAATAACCTATACAGACTTTGACGGTTCATTTACCCTAAAGAGCGATCGAAAATTTCATTGGAAAATCAAGATAAATTCACAGGGGTACAAACCCGAAACCTACTTTGTTCTCAGTGGAGGGCGTACCGGCGATATCGTCATTGAATATGATGATGCAATGCGAGAATTACTGGGAGTAAATTAAAATTTCTAAAATCAAACATTTAAGACCAAGTCATCATTGCGTCTTTAAAATAAATTCGGCACGCCTATTTAGTGCTCTGCCTTGCTCACTGTTGTTATCTGCAACAGGTTTGGTACTGCCATGTCCATACCATGTGATTCGTTTGCGGACTATGCCCACCTCAATAAAATAATTGGCAATGGTCTTGGCCCGTTTCTCGGAAAGAATTTTATTATAGGAAGGCTTCCCAAAATTATCTGTGTGCCCATGAATTTCCAGCTTCAAATTTGGGTTGTCCAATAGTTTCTGTTGTACTTTGGCCAGTTCGGCCTTGGCGACCTTGGTTAAGGTAAATCTATCAAAATCAAAGTGCAAATTTTTGAACACATACAGTGAATCGTTTTCAATTTGTGGTTTAGGGGTTTCACTCTTGTCCCTATTGGTCAGTGAAACCATATCTATATAATAATAAGACCCTCTCTTGCTCTCCTGCCTTTTGGCTTTTAATTTTCTGGTGGAAGCATTATTGCGAAGGTTGCCCAATATCAAAAAGCGTTCAAAGCCTTTGGCAACAACCGTTGTTTTTACCTCCAACCAATCTGTTTTGTTTTTATGATATTGCGCATTGTTGATTTCAAAAGATTGAAATAAATTACCGCTCATTTTGAACAATCGTCCTTTTGAAAGATTTGCCTTGGTTGGTATGTCGTAAGGCTTTTGGCTTAAGACCACACCGAAATCCTTAACGGCAAAGTCCGACCCTTCCGCCAAACTAATATGAAAACTAAGTATATAAGTATTTCCTTTTTTTAACGTGCTTCTTAAAGGTACCTGAATATATTCACGATAATCTGTAGGGGCATAAAAATACAGTCCGGCATAGGCGGACCCAAATTTCACATGTTGTAGGCCCTTGAAATTCTCAGGCGCACCCATGACCGTGCTACATGTATTGAAATAATCTGTAGTGCCCTTGGTCGGCGTAGACCAATGGGTAACGTGAATACCGAAGGTACCCAATGAATTAGGGCATTCTTTAAATTCTTCAAAGCTTGGGTTCATGACCAAGTTCTGGGCCAAAACTAAAGTGGCACAACTAAAAAAAAAGTAAAGGCTTATATACTGCTTCAAAACCACTTTGTGTGATTCTAAGATAACAATTTAGCTCATTATGGACTTGGGCATTAAAAAGTGTATGCTTAAGTCTTAAAAATCAAACTTGTAAGAAACTCCGGCCAATGCTTGAAAACCTTGTACCCTAAAGTTGTACCAGCGCTCATAATTGGAATTGGCAATATTGGACAATTTGGCAAAGACTGACAATTGCTCATTGAATCGGTACCCTAGATGGGCATTAGCGTCAAAGTAGCTCTCAAGGGTTACTATGGTTGAGTTGAAACTGGCGGGCGGTGTATTTTCTTGTGCCTGTGAAACAAGGTCTTGCCTTTCACCAACATAAAACACCGAACCCCCGGCGAACCATTTTTTATTGATTTGATAATCCATAAATACAGAACCCTTTACCTCTGGCAAATTCCAAGCTGGGTTATCGGTTTCGGTACTGTAATTAAAATATTCTGCATTGATGCCTAATGAAAAATTTCTGTTCACATCAATGTTGAGCTCACCAAAAAAGCCCAAAGTCCGAATATCATCATAAAAAACTTGAAACGAATTGCCGTAGTTGTAGCCCTGCTCATCATTTCTAAATAAATTCTGGGGGTTTAAGAAAAATAATGGCCTTCTATTTTCAGCATTATAAGATCCTTTAAAATTATAGCCAACATTTGTTAACAACTGCCCCTTAAGGCCTAAATACGCGTTATATTGCTGATCTGTAGGCTGAATGGACAGCGTGGGAGAAACATAAGGATTTTCGTTGACCAAATCATAATATGAATTCTGTCTTAGATCACCTTCGATACCGCCATATGCAATTACCTGATCATCAAGCAAGCGGTAAGAAGCCTTAACTGATGGATAGATGTAAAAACTGCCTTGGCTACGTTCCATATCCATCCCATATACAAAATTAGCCCCTAAATTCAAGGTCAACTCATCACGTAGTACCACAAAACTTGGATTTATGCCCACTTGATAATGGCCATACTCTATTGCACTGGCATTTTCGGTATTATTTAAATCGTCATTCTTAAAATTACCGTTCACATAATCAAATTTTGCCTTGATATTCACCATTTCTGTGGTTATGGGAACTTCAATTTCCGGACTTAATACAGCTCTATTTTCACCAGATTCACTGGCATCCCAAAATCTACGAACCAAAATTTTACCATTTTTAAAGAATGAATCCTCTACATTGACATTGGCGCTGGCTTCGGCATTAAAATAGTTTTGTTGCTCGTCAATGGCTCCTACCTGTGTTTGGGTAAAAGCACCATTTTCCAAACCGTACCAATTGTACAACTGATGCTGTAAGCCTATTCGCGCGCTCCAATCATAATCACGGTCTTTTTGGGCGTACGAAAAATCAAGTTTGGTATCATAAAAATCAGCATCCAAAGGGGTGGAATTGATATCGCCTCTTGAAGAGTGGTGATTAAGTGCCAGGTCTAACAAATCTTCATCACGCCCCAATTCGCGGCTCGTGTAAAAATCAACAAGGGCATTATTAAAATTGCCCAAACCTACTGAAGCATATGAATTGTAAAGTACTGGAGGGGTCGATTTTTCCACCGTTGCAGCCTTGGCCTTGGCAGGTGTAAAAGTGGAAGCGACAGGCACGGAGAAAATGCTGTAGGTAATCGCCTTTTTTTCAAGCTCCATTGAATCTTTGATCTGTGGTTGCGATTTTATTTTGAAAGCGTCAGAAACCGTTGGCGAATATGGTTTAACCACCGTTACGGTCTCAGTGCCTATATCATCGGTTTTTTGTCCGTGGGTCAAGGCCAAACCACATAAAAAGGTCGCGTAAAGTAAGTGCTGTTTAAACATCTTTAAAATATTAGTTTTGATTTGGATCTACCGATGAATTGATTTCTGCTTCCTGGGCCTTAATCATTGCAAGCTCACTTTGGGCCTCGGCCACTATTTCAAGATATTCTGAAAAATTCTCGATGACACTTTCAAGAATATAGGTTGCCTGAAATGCATCGTCCAAGGCATAATAATTCTTAGCCATAATCACTAGCCCTTTGCCTCCCCATTCTTTATAGCCCGAGAAGTCTTTTACCAATTTTTGAACCGCTTGGTTCGAGGCCTCATAGATATTGCGTTTATTTTTAAAATAAGCATCATAGTACCAAGCTTCGGCCGCAATTTCACCAACAGCAATTTTTTTGACCTCGGCGAAAGCAGTTTCGGCCTTATTTTCATTGCCCGTTTCAATGGCCGATCTGGCAATCATCAAGTGCGCGTCACTTTTAATCCTATCATCAATATTACTGGCGGACAATACTTTGTCGGCATAGGCTATGGTAAGGTCATATTGTTTTTTGCCATAATATCCCTTCATTAAATTAGATTGGGCAAAAGTCTTGTTTTGCGGTATCTGAGAGATATTTTCCAAACGCTCCAAAAAGGGAATGGCGTTTTGGTAGTCTTGTTTGGCCACATAAATTTCACATACACGGGTAAGGGCTTGTTCTGTATATTCGCTGGTAGCGACATTAGCCACCTTTTTATAGTATGGTAGCGACTTATCTTTATTTCCTTTTGCAAAGTAAAGTTGTGCCAATGTAAAATTCGCCTGGGTTGCATGCAAACCGTTGGGAAAGTCGCCCAAGTAACCTTCATATGCGCCTATGGCAGCTTCCGTCTTACCTTCAGCATATTTGCGGTTGGCAGCCTCAAAACTGGCTTCATCCAATTCGGCATCGGTGACCTCAACAAAATCTAAGTTTCTTGCCCATGCGGCATATTCGCCTACCCTTCCCAAATCAACATAAACCTGCTTTGCAGTAGCTACGGCTTGTTTGGCTTCCTGCGTATTGGGATACTTGGCAACCACATTTTTCAATTTGTCCAAAGCAGTCTCGTTTCGCCCCGCATTATAATGCACCAGACCTTGTCTTAAAATGGCTTGAGGCGTAAATTGACTGCGTTCAAAATCTACGATCAATCGGTCATAGGTGTCCAAGCCCAGGGCCTCATTATCAGCTTTAATATAGGTGTTGCCCAATTCAAACAAAGCATCATCGCGTAAGGAAGAAGTGGGGTATTGTTGCAAAAATTGGTTAAGCCCTTCAATCTTGAGGTTTGTTCTGCCCAAAAACCCTTGGCAAATGGCTTTTTGAAAATTGGCATAATCACGTTCAGGACCGTTGAATTTGGAGGCTTCACCGTACGCATTTATTGCCGAGGTATAATTACTGGTTACAAAATAACCATCACCCAACCGCAAGTAGGCATCTACTTTCATGCCAGCGGCGTCTTGTGCGCCCAAGGTTACCTTTTCAAAAAAGCCGATGGCCTTTTTATAATCTCTCAATTTAAAGTGACAGTATCCTAATTGATAGTTTAGCTGCGAATATTCATCAACCACTTTGGCGTTGGGATTATCTTTGAATGCCAAGAAATCGGAAAGTGCCTCTTCAAATTGATTTAAACGATATGCGGACTCAGCTTTCCAAAATTGAGCACGCGCTTTAAATTCATGGTTTGGGGCATTCCGTAATGATTTCTGAAAATGTTCTCTGGCCAACTCATAGTTTCCATCCATAAATAATTCTATGCCCCGGAAAAAAGTTACCTTTTGATAGGTCTCCTTACTGGCATAACTTGAATTTTTCTCCAATAATAACATGGCACCTTCAAAATTCTTTGAAGTTATGTATGAATCAACCAAAAGTTCTTGAATTTCTTGTTGATGTTCATCTTTTGGATATTGCTCCAAATAACTCGCCATCACCTGGGGCACAGGTTCGTATGCATTGCCAATTTCGTAGCTTAGCCGTGCATAATTCAAAAAGGCGTCTTTCTGAATTTCTTCGTCAAACTCCATTTGTGATGCATTGCGAAAGGCATTCAATGCTTCCGACTTTTTACTGAGATTTAAATAACATTCTGCTAAGTGGTAGTATGCATTTTGGGCAACACTATTGGTGCCTCCAATTATTTTATTGAATTGTCCAATGGCGGCCTCATAATCTCCTTGCTTATAGAAACTATAGCCCAACAAGTAAAAATCGGTATTGCTCCAACGACCTTTTTTACCCTTATATTCTTGCAGATAGGGTATTGCCTTGTCATAAGCTTCAAGATTAAAAAAACTTTCACCTATAATTTTATTGAGTTCAGAAACCTCGCGCCGATCAGATATGGGCAATTGCTTTTGGGCCATTTCAATGGCAGTTTCAAAATTGCCGAGTTTAAAGTTCAAATCGGCTTGGTAATACGAGAGCTTTTCCTCTAAAAGTTCTGGGTCGGTGATTTCATCAAAACGGGCACTAGCCTGGTCATAATCATCTTGTTCGTAGGCAATGTAACCCAAATAATACTTGGCTTGAGAACCATATTGCTCAGATTCGGAAACCAATTCAAGATATTTGCCCGCCTCTTTGGCACGGTTTGACGCATAGAGTGCGTAGCCGTAGTTGAAATTAAAGCGTTCTTCATCTTTTTTTGAAATGGCGCCCATATCAACTTTGCGATACCATTTAAGGGCATATGGATATTTGCCTGTTTCAAAATAATAATCAGCTACATCTAAAAACGCCGCATTTCGCTTAGTTGAGGT
>JABDND010000001.1 GCA_013001145.1 Croceitalea sp.
CCAATGCCAACCCATCTTTTGATGCCATCATCGCCAAAGATGGTCAAGAATTCAAATTGGGCAAACTCACCTTCAAAGTATTGCATACCCCTGGGCACACCATGGAGAGCACCACCTATTTGTTGCGAGACGAAAAGGGAAAAGACCATGCCATTTTTAGTGGCGATACCTTGTTTTTGGGAGATGTGGGGCGACCCGATTTGGCCCAGAAAGCAGCACATATGACTCAAGAAGACTTGGCGGGCATTCTGTATGACAGTCTACGTAACAAAATCATGCCTTTGGCCAATGATGTGATCGTTTACCCAGCTCACGGAGCAGGGTCGGCCTGTGGCAAGAATATGATGAAAGAGACAGTGGATACCTTGGGCAATCAAAAGCAAATGAACTATGCCCTTAGGGCCGATATGACCAAAGCCGAATTTGTAAAAGAGGTCACCGATGGCCTTTTGCCACCCCCACAGTATTTTCCTTTGAACGTTAAAATGAACCGTGAGGGATATGATGATATTGGCGAGGTCATTAAACGGGGCGCCACGGCCATGTCGCCCAATGCTTTTGAAACGGCCGCCAATGAAACCGCTGCGGTGGTCTTGGATGTTCGTAACGAAAAAGATTTTGCCAAAGCACATATACCGCGTTCCATTTTTATAGGCCTCAATGGTAGTTTTGCCCCTTGGGTGGGCGCCTTGATCGCCGATGTGGAACAGCCTATTTTACTGGTCACTCCAGAAGGCAAGGAAGAGGAGGCCATTACCCGACTATCGAGAGTGGGCTTTGATGGTACCATCGGTTATTTGGATGGTGGCATAACGGCATGGGTCAAAGCTGGCAAAGAGACCGATAGCGTTGAAAGTATTGATGCCCAAACCTTCAAAAAATTTGTGGAACAAAAAGTACCCGTTTACGATGTTCGCAAAGAATCTGAGTTCAGTGCCGAGCATGTAGAAGATGCCCATTTGACACCCCTTGATTTTTTAAATGACCACCTGGCCGAATTTCCAGAGAACGATACGTTTTATCTGCACTGTGCCGGTGGCTATCGCAGCATCATTGCGGCCTCCATATTAAAAAGTCGGGGCATACATAATTTGGTTGATGTTGCCGGAGGGTTCAAAGCCATTAAAGAAGCGGGAATTGCAACCACAGATTTTGTTTGTCCAACCACCTTAAAAAAATAGATACCAATGACTCAATTCGTTCAAAAAAGTGTGCTGCTTCTGCTCATTTTTCAATTTATGGCCTGTGATTCACAGCAAAAGGCCACGGTCGAAAAGCTTGAAAAGGAAGCATTCAGCGAAGCGGTAATCGATAAGGATGTTCAGCTTATAGATGTGCGCACAACTTCGGAATATGAAGCGGGCCATATTGGCAATGCCATCAATTATGATATCATTGACGGGGATACTTTTTTGAAACAAATAGCGACGCTGAATAAAGAAGAGCCCGTTTATCTATACTGTAAAATGGGAGGCAGAAGCAGTCGCGCCGCCGAATTGCTGAAAAAGGAAGGCTTCACCAAAATCTATGACTACTCGGGTGGATACAACGATTGGAGCTCCAACGAATAATTCAATTCATTTCTAAAATAAGTGTTGTTGTGTAACAAGCGTTACTGACAAAGGCCTTTGTGTTTTTTAGTTTTATCCCATCTAAAAATACATATGGAAACCTTGAATGAAACCTTGAACAGCATGCCCAGAATTGGCGATACCGCGCCCGATTTTGAGGCACTCACCACTAAAGGTCGTATACGACTTTCCGACTATGCCAAAGAGAAATGGCTGGTCATGTTCTCGCACCCCGCCGATTTTACCCCTGTGTGCACCACCGAAATGAGTGGTTTTGCCCAGCGAAAGCCAGAATTTGAAACCCTCAACACCGAGCTTTTGGGCTTGAGTATCGATAGTGTTCACGCGCATTTGGGATGGGTGAACAATGTTCGTAAAAACACAGGCGTCTACTTTGATTTTCCCATTATCGCCGATATCGATATGAAGGTTTCCAAATTATATGGAATGCTACAGCCGAACGAAAGTGAAACTGCTGCAGTAAGGGCCGTGTTTTTTATAGACCCCCTTAAAAAAATTAGGCTCATCATGTATTATCCCTTGAATGTGGGTCGAAACATGGATGAGATTTTACGTGCCCTAGAAGCCCTTCAGACTTCCGATAAACACAAAGTGGCCATGCCATTGGATTGGAAAAAGGGAGATAAGGTGATTGTGCCACCACCAAAAACATTGGAAGAAATGGAAGCGCGTTTGGCAGATACCGCCATCGAAAGAACCGATTTTTATCTGGCTAAAAAACAATTATAAAATGTCGATTTTGAATTATTTATTTGGAGATAGGTCCACCGCCCAGAATAGCACCATTTTGGATAAGGCCGATTATGCAAAAGCCATAAAGGCAAGGAAAATACAATTGGTCGATGTTAGGACGGCACGGGAATTCCAGGCGGGCCATATTAAAGGGGCGAAGAACATCGATTTATTTCAATTTGGGTCCTTTAACGCCGCCTTTGAAATATTTGACAAAAGCAAACCCTTATATCTGTACTGCCAATCTGGTAACAGAAGCCAGAAAGCGGCGAAGAAATTGAAAGCGGCAGGCTTTGATGAAATCTATGACCTCAAAGGAGGGTATAGCAACTGGATACGATAACCCTTAAAACCCCAGCCCATGAAATACTTTTTCAGTCTGGCCCTTTTGGGGCTGCTTTTGACAACAGCTTGTAAAAACCAAAAGAAAGAAACCTATACCAGCGTAGATGAGTCGGAAAAGGACATGGCTATTTTTGAAGATGGCAAAGCGTTGATGGAGAACAAGTGCTATTTATGCCATAGTCCCTCTGCTCCTCAACATGAAGGCCGTATTGGGCCGCCCATGATTGCGATAAAAGCACACTATTTGGAAAAGTATGATAGCGAAGCGGCTTTTGTAGAGGCCATTTCAGATTTTGTAAAGGGACCTACGGAAGACAAAGTGTTGTTGAAAGGTGCCGTGCGCCGATTTGGACTTATGCCGCAGCAAGTGTTCGATGATGATGAGGTACGCAAAATAGCTGCCTATATGTATGCCTATGAAATTGAAGAACCGGAATGGTTTGAGGCCCATTGGAACGAACGCGGCGGAAAACACAAGCACAATCCGGGTAAAAAACACAAAAAACAACATGGGAAAAAGCAGAACCATTCCGAAATGGGGATGAAATATGCGATGGAGACCAAAAAAGTCTTGGGGGCCAACCTCATGGGTAAAATTCAGCAAGAGGGCGTTTTGCAAGCGGTCAAATTTTGCAACGAACAAGCCTATCCGCTCACCGATAGTTTGGCCCAAAAGTTGAATGCCAAGATCAAGAGGGTGTCTGACAAACCAAGAAATGTGGCGAATGCCGCCAATGAAGAAGAGCTGGCCCATATTGCCCACTTTAAAGAAGTGGTGGCTGCCGATGATAAGGTCGAGCCCATCATGGTTCAAAAAGGGGAAGAAGTTCATTTTTATTATCCCATCGTGACCAACAGTATGTGTTTGAATTGCCACGGAAATAAGCAAAGTAATATTGAACCAAAGGTATTAACGACCTTGGCGGAGCTATATCCAAAAGATCGGGCTACGGGCTATGATATCAACGAGGTAAGAGGTATTTGGAGTATTGCCTTTACTGCGAACCAATAATCGGTAGGCTATGGATGGGCTTAAGCTAAGGCTAGAGCTAATTTTTATGGCCTGTGTAACCTAGGTTACCAATAGTGTAGTTTTACTGTTGTACTTTTATAAAAGCTCTTAATAAGGATAATGATGATGGACATATTGGGGCAGTAAACAAAAATGAAATGAAAAAGAATATGGGTAATACCGACCGAATTTTAAGAACGCTACTGGCGGTCGTCATCGGTATATTATTCTTTAACAATAGTATTGAAGGCATTTTGGCTTATGCACTCATGGCTTTTGCGGTCATCTTTCTTTTGACAAGTTTTGTCAGTTTTTGTCCGTTGTATACCATTTTTGGTTGGAGCACATGTAAAGTCAAAGAATAGGTTTTTTGGTTGGTTGATTGTTAAAAGCCGCTCCGTCTTGGGAGTGGCTTTTACATTTTAGCAAGATGCCTATGGTAAATAGGGCATGTGTAACTTGGGTTACAGAGATTTAGAAAAAATGCCCTTATTTTTCTAATCCACATTAATTCCTATATAATGAAATCGCATTATCAAATAGTAATCATAGGCGGGGGTACTGCGGGAATCATGACAGCGGCCCAATTATTAAAATATAACACCAATTTTGAGGTGGCCATCGTTGAGCCTGCGGACACCCATTATTACCAACCTGCTTGGACCTTGGTAGGCGCAGGCACCTATGATTTTAAAAAGACAGCCAAGCCCATGGCCGAGGTAATGCCTAAAGGGGTGCATTGGATAAAGGACAGGGCCACGGAATTTGAACCAAAGCAAAATACGGTCACTACTGCTTCCAGCGGACCATTAACCTATGATTATTTGGTGGTGGCGCCTGGTTTGGTCATGGAGCCTTCCATGATTAAAGGACTGCCCGAAGCCTTTGAAAAAGGCATCGCCTGCAGTAACTATATCGACCCTGAGCATACTTGGAGAACCATTCAAAATTTTAAAGGGGGCAATGCCCTTTTTACACAACCCACGACCCCTATCAAATGCGGTGGGGCACCACAAAAGATAGCCTATTTGGCGGCCGATTATTTTCAGAAGAATGGATTGAAAGATAAAACCAATGTCATTTTTGCGACTCCCGGCACGGTGATTTTTGGGGTAAAGGAAATCAGGGAAACCTTAATGAAGGTCATTGATCGCTACGGCATTCATTTTAAACCCTTTTATGCTCCAAAGGAAATTGATGTGGCCAACAAAATTGTACATTTTAGCCATACCGCACCCGAAGAAAACCTTTGTGTAATCAATGAGGATAACGCCCTGGGCGAAAAAATGTATGGCGATGCCGATATTCAAATTCCCTTTGATCTGCTGCATTTGGCTCCCCCACAGGCAGCACCCAAATTTGTGCGTGATTCAGACTTGGTGAACCAAGCGGGTTGGTTGGATGTGGATCATCACTCCATGCAACACAAGACCTATCCCAATATATTTGGCTTGGGCGATGTGGCGGCCTTACCCACAGCCAAAACCGGAGCGGCGATTAGAAAACAAGTGCCCATTGTTGTGGATAACCTTATAAAGCTAATTGAAAACCAAGCGGCGGACAATGCAACCTACAACGGCTATTCTTCATGCCCATTGGTGACCGGCTATGGTAAAATGACCTTGGCCGAATTTGATTATAAAAACAACTTTACCCCTGACCCAAAATTGAAGCGTATGCTCATTTTCAACAGTGCAAAAGAGCATTGGCGCCTATGGATGCTCAAGAAATATGGCTTGCCCTATTTGTATTGGAACAAAATGCTCAAAGGCGAGCAGGTCTAATAAAACCTTAAGTGTGTTTTTAAGCATTTGTGCAACTGAGGAATGTCATGTTTTTAAACCCATCATCAATTTATATTTGACCTTTTAATTCTTATGATATGAATGCATTGCATATGTTTCCTCTGGTAGCTTGGGAAAACGGAATTTGGATGATCGCTGTTTTTGCCGTTGTGGTCATTATTTTGATCGGTGCTGTTTTGGCCATGATGAACAGTGGCAAAAAGCAATGAATTTCAATACCAGTTTTTTAGCATTTAGGAGTTCATTCCCTCCCTCATCCTAGTTTCGTTCATAGCCCTTTTTGGTCAAACTTGTATGCGGTGATTGCAAAACTCAAAAGAAGGCCTGTAAATGGCCATACCTTACTTTGTCTTATCGTCAATTAGGCCCCAGTCCATTAAAAATTTTCTAGGTAACCCATGTTACTGTCAGCGTCAATTTGACGCTTTAATTTTGCCTTCAAGTCAACAAAGCCATAGGCAAGCTGCTATTGGTCTGTAATGAAATGAAGAGCAAATGAAAAACATATGGATTCCTTTTTTAAGTGTATTGATAGGTCTTCAGACCTATTCGCAGGCGACTAAGACGATAGCACTTGAAGAGGTTTTGAACAAGGTGCAAGAGTCCAATACCAGCATTAAGATTTCAGGCTTTGAGGCTAAAGCGGCCCAAGCGGACTTCGCCATGAGCAATGCGGTTTACCTGCCCAATATTTCTGTATCGCATACCGCCATGGCCACGACCAATCCGTTGATGGCCTTTGGTTCTAAACTGAACCAAGAACTATTGACCCAGGCCGACTTCAATCCCCAATTGTTGAATGACCCCAATCAAATTGAAAACTTCGCCACCAGAATTTCAGTGGAACAGCCCTTGATCAATATGGACGGCATTTTGCAAAGAAAGGCGGCCAAATCGACCATGGAAGCCAGAGCATTGCAATTGGAGCGAAGCAAGGACTACTTGAATTTTGAAGCAGAAAAAGCCTATGCGCAACTGCAATTGGCGTATAAATCGGTGGAGGTGCTCCAAAAAACCCTTGAAGCCGCCCAAGCCAATGAAGATTTGACCAAAAACCGATTTGAACAAGGCCTAATTCAAAAAGCAGACCTACTGCAAGCTCAGGTAAGAACTAGTGCTGTCACCAATCAATTGGCATCGGCTAACAGTAACCTTAAAAATGCCTCCGATTATTTGGCCTATTTGATGAATACTGATAAAACCATGATGTTTGAACCGGCCACTGAATTACTGCCCAAGAGCCAGACATTAAATCACGAAAGTGCGAGCGTTGACAATAGATCGGACATCAAGGCCATGGCTATGGTCTCAGATGCCTATCAAGCCAATTATAAGGCCGATCAACTTACCTTTTTACCCAGATTGAACGCCTTTGGTTCTTATGAACTTTTTGATGATCGGATTTTTAGCGTTGATGCCAAAGGATACACTTTTGGTGCCAG
>JABDND010000016.1 GCA_013001145.1 Croceitalea sp.
GCTGTACACTACTGGTACATGCGTGATTATTGGGCTGGTGTAGGCGAATCTCCTACATTCTTCCGCTATGTGGACTGGGTTTTGACCGTCCCACTAATGTGTGTTGAATTCTACCTTATTCTAAAGGTTGCAGGTGCCAAAAAATCTTTAATGTGGTCTTTGATTGCAGCCTCTGTAGTGATGTTGGTCACAGGTTACTTTGGTGAAGCCGTTTACACCACAGGTTCAGGTCCTGCAGTTTGGGGTCTTATCTCTGGTTTGGCTTACTTCTACATTGTCTATGTAATCTGGTTTGGCGAGGCGAAAAAATTGGCCGTCGAAGCTGGAGGAGCTGTATTAACAGCCCACAAAACACTATGTTGGTTTGTATTGGTGGGCTGGGCAATTTACCCAATCGGATATATGGCAGGTACCACAGGATGGTATGATGGTCTTTTCGAGGGGTTGAATATGGACGTGATCTACAACATTGGTGACGCCATCAACAAAATAGGATTCGGCCTTGTAGTATATGGTGCAGCCGTTGCATCAAGAAACAAAGCCTAATTGCCATATTATATTTAGTTGGTTACTAGTGAAAAGCCTTGGCGATTTGCCAAGGCTTTTTTTTATTACATACGTTCTGGAGCCTCTATACCCAAAAGCCGAAGCGACGATTTAATAATCTCACCGACTTTGGCCGCCAACTGTACCCTGAACATTTTTATGTTTTCATCATCTTCTCCTAGAATGGAAACTTGTTGGTAGAATGAATTAAACTCTTTTACCAACTCATAAGTGTAATTGGCAATAAGAGCAGGACTGTAATTCTCGGCCGCTATTTGTACAGTCTCGGGATAGAGTTGTACAATTTTTATAAGTTCCTTTTCTTTTTCATGTAACGCAGTGTTCGCTATAGCTTGGTCTTGTTTTAAAAATCCCGTTGCTTTACGTAAAATGGATTGTATTCGCGCGTAAGTATATTGTATAAATGGACCTGTATTACCTTGAAAATCGACCGATTCTTCAGGATTGAACAATATCCGTTTTTTAGGGTCAACTTTTAAAATAAAATATTTTAATGCTCCCAATCCTATAATACGATACAGTTCCTTTTTTTCTTCTTCAGAGTACCCATCCAGTTTGCCCAATTCTTCTGAAATCTCCTCTGCCGTTTGGGCCATGTTTGCTATAAGATCATCAGCATCGACAACAGTACCTTCACGACTCTTCATTTTACCCGAGGGTAAATCAACCATACCGTAACTCAAATGATATAACTTGGCAGCCCATGAATACCCTAATTTTTTCAAAATCAAGAACAATACCTTAAAATGATAGTCCTGTTCATTTCCAACCGTATATACCATCCCATTGATATCTGGATGGTCCGTTACACGTTGAATGGCCGTACCAATATCTTGTGTCATATAAACGGCTGTCCCATCGGAACGCAATACTATTTTTTCATCAAGACCTTCATCGGTCAAATCGATCCATACGCTTCCATCCTCTTTCTTAAAAAAAACACCTTTTTCCAAACCTTCCTTAACCACATCTCTACCCAACAAATAGGTGTTGCTTTCATAGTAAAGGGTATCAAAATCCACACCTAGGTTTTTATATGTTTCTTCAAAACCTGCATAGACCCAATCGTTCATTTTTTTCCACAATGCCACTACCTCTTTTTCACCCGCTTCCCATTGTCGTAACATGGATTGGGCATCCAATAAAATAGGTGCTTCTTTTTCAGCAAGTTCTTGTGCTTTACCCGCTTCTATCAATTGCGCAACCTGTTTCTTATATTCCTTATCAAAAGCCACATAGTATTTACCTACCAAGTGGTCACCCTTTAATCCACTGGATTGAGGTGTTTCACCATCACCAAAACGCTGCCATGCCAGCATACTTTTACATATGTGAATGCCACGATCATTTATTATTTGTGTTTTGTAGACCTTGTGGCCAGCGGCCTTTAAAATTTCGGCGACAGAATATCCCAATAGGTTATTACGAATATGGCCCAAGTGTAATGGTTTGTTGGTATTGGGTGATGAGTATTCAACCATTACTGCGTCTTTGCTATTGGGCGTTTCATAGCCAAACAGCTCAATATTCTTTATAGCATTGAAAAACGACAGATAAAACTGGTCGCTCAAGACCAAGTTCAAAAATCCTTTGACTACGTTGAATTTTTCAATTTCAGCAATATTATCTTCCAAATAGGCACCGATTTTAGTACCTATTTCAACAGGGTTACCCTTGACCACTCGCAACATAGGAAAAACCACAACCGTTATGTCACCTTCAAAATCCTTTCTTGTGGGCTGGAATTCTACCGCGGGCAAATCTTTATGATAAAGTTCCTTTACGGCTAATTTGACCTGTTTCTCTATTGTGTATTGAATATTCATTAAACGGTTGCTTTCTAAGGCTGCAAAGCTACGTTTTTTATACCTTTTTATGATAAGATTAAGAAGGGAGGCAATCAAAGTGATTAATTTTATGGAAACCTATAATCGTGAAGTATTTATTGTTTGGAGAACCCGCTTTGGCATCTCTTGGAACTCACAAGGGGATGGCAAGTGCATTAAATTTGATGAGATCATAAAATAAAATCTATGTTGTTAAACGTTTCTTACACAGATAAAAAAGTAACTCAAAAGATAGAGTCCGAAGTGGGCAAACCTTTTACACTTAAAGAACGAATCAAAATGAATGGTATCGGTTCACCTAAACTTTTCATAACCGAAACCAGTATTGATATACACAACCTATTGGTTTTGGACAACAATAGAAACTCATGCAACATAGAAATGCGGCCGAATGGCATCATTGTAAGATTTAGATCACTGTTAGAGACATTTGCCCTCGTCATACCATTCTATAAACTGACTATTTATAAAGGGGACATTGGTATTTATTCCATTTATCGAGATAATTATTTTATCAAGGTTCAGGCCGATACGAAAGCCATTCAAAAATATTTTAGAAAAATTCTCGACTATAAGGCGGACAATGCGCCAACTTCTATTGATGACCTTTAGTATGTTTAATAATCACCCTAAAATAGATATTAGACCCACCGCCAAAGACAGAAGATTAATCAACTTCGGGTGGATTTTGGTAGCCCTAAATCTGCTATTGGTTTTCTCCTTTTACTTTGAATTACCGGAGACCATTGCCATACACTTTAACCTTAAAGGGGAAGCAGATGGTTTTGGTAGTAAAAATATCATTTGGATACTGCCCATATTGAACATAGTATTATATTATGGCATGACCGTAATAGCCACAAAGGTGAAACCTTGGAATTTTAATTATCCAACCAAAGTAAATGAAAAAAATGCCCCCAAACTATATGCGGGTGCCATCAGCATGCTGGTTTATATAAATGTTGGCATAGCGTTTCTCTTTTTGCTCGTTTCATCACATGTTATTTTGGTGGCGAAGA
>JABDND010000030.1 GCA_013001145.1 Croceitalea sp.
TTAGAAAATGGCAACTATGAAATAGGGGTGCATATAGCCGATGTATCACATTACGTAAAACCGAATACAATTCTCGAAGAAGAGGGTTATAACCGGGCTACCTCAGTTTATTTGGTTGACCGTGTTGTACCAATGTTGCCCGAGGTATTATCAAACAATGCCTGCTCGTTACGGCCCAATGAAGAAAAATACACCTTCTCGGCCATTTTTGAGATAGATAAAAACGCTCAGGTCAAAAACCAATGGTTTGGTAGAACAGTCATCAATTCCAATGAACGTTTTGCATACGAAGAGGCCCAACATATCATTGAGACAAAACATAATAAAATACCCGAAAACGTTTCCATTCGTGATGGTGCATATAACGTATCAAATGAAGTGGTAGAGGCCGTACTCACTTTTAATGGTCTTGCCAAACAAATGAGAAGCAGAAGAATGGATAGGGGTGCTATTTCATTTGATAAAATAGAAGTCCGGTTCAATCTTGATGCCAACAATGAGCCTGAAAGTGTTTATTTTAAAGAAGCAAAAGACGCCAATAAATTAATTGAGGAGTTTATGCTTTTGGCCAATAGAAAAGTTGCTGAGTTCATAGGGAAACAAAAGCCCAAAAAAACCTTCGTTTACAGAATTCACGATGAACCCGACGTTGATAAATTAACAGCTCTGAACGGGGTTATTTCAAAGTTTGGACACAGTGTTAATCTTAAGGACAAAAAAAGCATCAGCAGCTCGTTAAACCGTCTATTGGAAGACGTAAAGGGTAAGAAAGAACAAAATTTGGTCGATACACTCACTATTCGCAGTATGAGCAAAGCTGTTTATACGACCGATAATATTGGCCATTACGGTCTTGCATTTGATTATTACAGTCATTTTACCTCGCCCATTCGTAGATATCCAGACGTTATGGTACACCGTTTGCTTCAACATTATTTAGATGGAGGGGCATCTGTGAGCGAAACGGTCTATGAAGAAAAATGCAAACATTCTTCCAATATGGAAATATTGGCATCAAGCGCTGAACGTGATTCCATCAAGTATATGCAGATCAAATACATGCAAGAGCATAGTGATAAAGAGTTTGTCGGGGTCATTTCAGGTGTTACGGAATGGGGCATTTATGTTGAAATAATTGAAAATAAATGTGAGGGAATGGTCCGAATTCGCGATATTAAAGATGATTATTATGTTTTTGACGAAAGTCAATATGCCATTATTGGTGAACGATTCAAAAAAATGTATCAATTGGGTGATGAAGTAATCGTCATGGTTAAAAGTACCGATTTGATCAAAAGACATCTTGATTTTGCCTTGATCGGTAAAAATGAAAAATAGTATATTCCATATTATAGGTATATCAACTAAACTATAAGATCATGAAAACAACCAAACTTATTTGCTTGTTACTCTTGACATCACAGATAGGCCGGGCACAAGATCAAAAGATTACCCTAGACCTTGAACCATTTCTTCAGGTTAAAGCATTTGATGGCATCTCTATAAATTTGATCAAAAGCGATGAAAATAAAGCGGTGATCACTGGGGTAAATACCCAAAAAGTGGTTTTGGTCAACAATGAGGGGGAGCTTAAAGTGCGAATGGAAATCGATAAAATCTTTAGTGGATACCGAACCTTTGTTGATCTGTACCATGACGGAGAACTCACCATCATCGATGTCAATGAAGATGCAAAAATAGCGTCAAAAGACACCTACATGCAGGATGTATTGGATTTGCGCGCTCAAGAAGGCGGTGAGCTGGATATCAAATGTCAAACAGAGCAATTATTGATCAAGGCGGTAACCGGGGGCAAAGTCTTTACTGCGGGCTTCACAGATAATCAAGATATTGTCATCAACACCGGTGGTGTTTATAATGGCAAAACCCTTAAAAGCAAGTTTACGACCATTAGTGTCAATGCCGGTGGCACCGCAGAACTTTATGCTACCAAATATGTCAAGGCCGACGTAAAAGCAGGTGGTACCGTTAAGGTTTATGGCGACCCAGAAAAAATGGATCAAAAAACGGTTTTTGGAGGAAAAATTGAACGCGTGGAATAAGGCACTTAGGTTATGATCGAAGATATTCAAGCAGCAATACCCTTGGGCATTCTATTAAGTTTTATGATAGGCCCGGTGTTTTTTGTGCTTCTTGAGACTAGTGCCACAAAAGGTTTTAGGGCAGCAATAGCTGTTGATCTTGGGGTAATTGTAGCCGATATACTCTTTATTTTTTTGGCGTATTTCAGTAGTTTTCAACTTTTGGAAAACCTGAGCAACCAACCGGGGCTTTATGTCTTTGGAGGAATGATTCTATTGATCTATGGAATATTTGTCTTTGTGCAAAAAGAAGCCAAGCGGCAAAAAAAAATGAAAGGGTCTTATATGGGCCTTATCGTTAAAGGCTTTCTGCTCAATTTTATTAATATTGGTGTTTTGGTGTTTTGGCTGGGCGTTCTTATCGTCGTTGGCCCAAGTCTTGATAATGACCCCCAGCGAATTTGGGTGTTTTTTAGCACCATGATCATTACCTATTTTATTGTAGACCTCATTAAAATAGTTTTGGCCAAGCAGCTAAAGCGCAAACTAACGCCCTATAGAATTGTATTGATGAAAAAGGGACTTGGCTTTATATTGATTATCTGCGCCATAATTCTGATTACCAAGGGTTTTTTGCCCAAGGATAAATTTAATGTTCAAGATAAATTGGAACAGATTCAAGAAAAAAAGACCCCGGAATAGGGTCTTTTTTTGAGGCATCGAGCGGATTCGAACCGCTGTACAAGCTTTTGCAGAGCTGTGCCTAGCCACTCGGCCACGATGCCTTGTTCAAGAGGCAAATGTACCACTCTTTTTCAGCTTTCCAAAACATTGGTTTAGGTGTTTTGGGCGGTCAATATGACCGATACACTTTCAACATCGCCCCCAATGGGCGGGTTTATTTTGGATACCGAAACGGTGGCTTTTTCTACTATTGGCATTTCAGAAAATATGCGGTTCAAAATACGTTTTGACACACTTTCCAATAACTTTGACTTGATTGCCATTTCCTCTTTGACGATATTGTTTAAATG
>JABDND010000040.1 GCA_013001145.1 Croceitalea sp.
GTACTGGAGAGCGACATTTGCTCTACAATTGGATAATTGACAATATTGATGACCACTTCGGGTACTTCTTTCACATTTTCATGTGAATGTTTCAATGAATTGTCACGGCCGCTGCGCGCGGGTGAAAAAATCATGATTGGTGGATTGGAGCTAAAAACATTGAAAAAACTGAATGGGCTTAAATTTACATTGCCCATCTTATCAATGGTACTCGCAAAGCA
This sequence comes from Croceitalea sp., assembly GCA_013001145.1. GTDB lineage: Bacteria > Bacteroidota > Bacteroidia > Flavobacteriales > Flavobacteriaceae > Croceitalea. The sequence goes on from JABDND010000040.1 coordinate 222, forward strand.
GATAGGCCTAGGCGCCACGGCAGAGAGCAGGTATTCATGTAAAATAGGCTGAGCCAGGTTTTTGGGATCTAAAGTCATATTTTATGAATTATGGTTTGGCAGGCAGTACTTTTGTTGATACTTCTCCAAATCCTACCCGTACTCCATTCTTCTTTCCGAACCCTCGCATGACCACTGTATCGCCATCATTGATGAATTTACGTTCTGAGCCATCTTTCATTTTCAAGGGTTTAGTGCCCATCCATGCTAATTCCAACATAGATCCGTACGAGTTGTCGTCCTTACCAGAAATGGTGCCCGAACCACATAGGTCACCAATGTTGAAATTGCAGCCATTTACGGTATGATGGGCCAATTGCTGCACCATATTCCAATACATGTACTTGAAATTGGATTGGCATATGGTCTGTTCTTCGGATCCTTGTGGAATTATACCTACCTCAAGCTCGATGTCATAGTTTTTCGCCCCTTCATATTGTAGATAGGGTAAAACTTTAGGTTCTTGCTTGGGTCCTTTAACACGAAAGGGTTCCAAGGCTTCCAAAGTAACAATCCATGGCGATATGGACGAAGCAAAATTTTTGGCCAAAAATGGCCCTAGGGGTACATATTCCCATTTTTGAATATCACGGGCAGACCAATCATTGAAAAGCACCAAACCAAAGATGTAATCTTCGGCTTCAGCGGTAGAAACAGATTCACCCAGTTCAGAATTTTTTCCTGTGATAAAGCCCATTTCCAATTCGAAGTCAAGTCGTTGGGTAGGGCCAAAAATAGGCTTGTCGGCACCATTGGGCATTGTTTGGCCTTTGGGTCTGAGTATGGGTTCACCACTCACTATTATGGATGATGCCCTTCCATGATATCCCACGGGAATGTGTTTCCAATTGGGCAATAGCGCATTTTCAGGATCACGGAACATTTTACCCACATTGGTTGCATGTTCAATACTTGAATAAAAATCAGTATAGTCTCCTATATAAACAGGCAAATGCATCTGTGCGTCAGCCTGTTTTACAAAAAGTTCGGGTTTGTTGGCCAAAACAGACTGCTCGTCACGCAACCAAGCTTGAATATTGGTTCTGACCTTTGATGTAATGGCTTTCCCTAGACCAATAAAATCGTTCAAAACTTCTTTTTCAAAAACTGCGGTGTTGAATTCAAATACGTCCAATTCGGCCACGGCAGCCAAATCTAAGATGTGCTCGCCTATGGCCACACCTGCCCTTGGGCTACGGTCTTTTGTAGAAAAAATTCCAAAAGGAATATTATGGATTGAAAAATCTGAATTTTCGGGAATATTGATAATCATAAGATCGTTTTCTAATATCTAGATTTAGTTTCTATTGGGCATATAAAATATAGCAATGGCAATTAAGGTTAGCATGCAAAAATCCGTATCTATTCCACCCACGACTTGTAATAGGTGCCATCATCTATTTTCATGGCATTTTCAGTAAGTTGCAAGGGTTTGAAGGTGTCAATCATCACCGCGAGTTCTTCGGTACTTTTCTTGCCGATACTACCTTCATAAGTGCCAGGGTGCGGACCGTGGGGAATGCCCGCGGGATGTAACGATATATACCCTTGTCCAATACCTGTTCTACTCATGAAATCACCATCAACGTAGTAGAGCATTTCATCAGAATCTATATTGGAATGATTGTACGGTGCGGGGATGGCCTTAGGATGATAATCATATAATCTAGGACAAAACGAACAGATGACAAAAGCTCCGGTTTCAAAGGTTTGATGCACAGGTGGCGGTTGGTGCACACGTCCGGTAATGGGTTCAAAATTATGAATGGAAAACCCATAAGGGTAATTATATCCATCCCATCCTACAACATCAAATGGATGGGTGGCATATACCAGGCTGTGCAACATGCCCTGCTTTTTTATTTTGATGGTAAAATTTCCTTTTTCGTCATAAGTTGTTAAATCTTGGGGCAATTTATAATCACGCTCGCAAAACGGTGAGTGCTCTAATAATTGCCCAAACCAATTGCGGTATCGCTTGGGTGTATAAATTGGGTGGAATGATTCGGCATATAAGATGCGATTTTCTTCAGTATGAAAATCAATTTGATAGATCATCCCTCTTGGAATGATTAAATAATCTCCATATTCAAAGGGTATGTTACCCAAAAAGGTTTTTAATGTGCCCGAACCTTTATGAATGAACAACATTTCATCGGCGTCGGAATTTTTATAAAAGTATTCCTTCATCGATTTTTTAGGTGCGGCCAATCCTATATGTACATCATTGTTGACCATCATGGGTTCACGTGCTTCTATAAAATCATCTTTAGGTACTACATTGAACCCGATCAATTTTCGCGAAGTGATGTTTTTTGCCACTGCAATTTTTGGACTCATATCCAAAGCCTTGCCTATCTCCTTGACTTGGGTAGGGCGGTGAGTATGATAGAGCAAAGATGACATTCCGTCAAAACCAATGGTGCCAAATAATTGTTCGTAGTACAAACTGCCATCGGGCTTGGTGAATTGCGTATGCCGCTTTTGCGGTATTTTGCCAAGTTTGTGATAAATGGGCATATTATTTGAATTTTTTTAGTGTAAAGTACCCCTTAGTTCTTGTTCTCTTTCAATTGCTTCAAAGAGTGCTTTAAAGTTACCTTTTCCAAACGATTGTGCACCTTTTCTTTGGATGATTTCAAAAAACATCGTGGGTCGTGGTTCTATTGGACGGGTAAAAATTTGCAATAGGTACCCTTCATCATCACGATCCACCAATATACCCAATTCTTTGAGTGGTGCTATATCTTCATCAATTTTTCCAACGCGATCTAATACCGCATCGTAATACGTGTCGGGTACCTTGAGAAATTCAACACCACGGCTTTTCAACTGGCGAACCGTTTCAATGACATTATCGGTGGCTACCGCAATATGTTGCACTCCTTCACCTTCATAAAAATCAAGATACTCTTCAACTTGTGATTTCTTTTTGCCTTCGGCAGGTTCATTTATTGGAAATTTAATTCGGCCATTGCCGTTGCTCATCACCTTGCTCATCAAGGCTGTGTAATCAGTGGAAATATCTTTATCGTCAAAACTTAAGATTTGGGTAAATCCCATCACATTCTCATAAAAATTGACCCACTCGTTCATTTTGTTCCATCCCACATTGCCCACCATGTGATCGACGTATTTGAGACCAACCGGGGCAGGATTGTAATCTGGTGTCTCCCATCTTCTATAGCCGGGCATAAAGGTGCCGTTATAATCTTTGCGCTCCACAAAAATATGGACAGTTTCGCCGTAGGTATAGATGCCAGAGCGAACAACCTTACCTGTTTTATCTTTTTCCACTCTAGGTTCCATATATGACTTCGCACCACGTTCCATGGCGGTATGATAAGCATAGGTAGCATCGTCTACCCAAAGGGCAACGACTTTTACGCCGTCGCCGTGTTGATCAATGTGCCTACCTATATCGGTGCCACTTTTTAATGGAGAGGTCAATACCAAACGAATTTTGTCTTGAACGACCACGTAACTTTCGCGGTCTTTGAGGCCTGTTTCCAAACCGGCATATGCCAAAGATTGAAAACCAAAAGCAGTTTTGTAAAAGTGGGCCGCTTGCTTTGAATTGCCCACATATAGTTCTATATAATCGGTTCCATTGATAGGCATAAAGTCTTTCGCCGCATCGTGTAATTTAGGTATTGTTGAAGTTGCCATTTTTGTTTCTTTGATTAAAATTGTTGTTGATGCAACAAAAATACGTAATTTTGAATTACGAAAGCGTTTTCGTAGTCAATTTTTCGTTAAAAAACTGTTTTGATAAATAGAACTAAAAAGCCCAATAATTAATTCGTTTTAAAAGTAACTGCCCTGCAGTAATTTTAGACGATAGCATCATGTTGCAGCATATTGATGAAATATCAGGAATAGGTTTGCATTTGGATTTAGTTCTCCGAAAGGTTCAAGATGCCTACCTGCGAACCTTTAAAGAATTGCATATAGATCTTACCATTGAACAGTGGGTCATACTCTATAGAATTTACCAATTGGGAAGCCAGGCTTCACAAACTGAAATAGTGAAATCCAATTTTCGCAATCGCGCTACGACCTCGAGGGTAATTGGGGGGTTAGAGAAAAAAGGATACATAAAAAAAACACGCTTTGATGGCGATATGAAGCGTTACAAGCTAAAGCTGACCACAAATGGTCAAGCGCTCATTGCTAAGATTGAACCACATGCCAAACAATTACGAAAAAGGGCGGTGAAGAACTTGGATACCGCTGCTTTTGATACATTCTTAAATGTACTTGATCAAATTGGAGAAAATTATTCTGTAATGGAATGATTATTTTTTGGAATAATCAACAAACCACATTTCCATTGCACCTTTTCCTTTTACCTCTATTTTACCACGTGGCTCAAAAACAAATTGCGCATTATCTTTGAGGAGGTCATAGGTATTTTGAGAAATGTTCACTTTGGCTATAGCACCATTGCTTTCCATTCTAGAAGCAATATTGACGGTATCGCCCCAAATGTCATATTGAAATTTTTTGATGCCTACTATACCGGCTACCACAGGTCCGGTGTGAATACCAACCCGCATTTCAAAACTAATCTGTTTCTTTTCTTTTCTTTCTTTGATCCTATTGCTTATAAATGACTGCATCTCAAGTGCGGCCATAACGGTTTGGGTAACTGCCGCATCATCAGGTACGGGCAGTCCACCTGCTGCCATATAGGCATCTCCGATGGTCTTTATTTTTTCTATACCATATTTTTCACAAATTTGATCGAATGCCTTAAAGCAAATATTGATTTCTTCAATCAACTCTTTGGCGGTAAGTTTCTCAGCTTTTTGGGTAAAGCCTTTAAAATCTGAAAATAAAATGGTCGCCAATTCAAAATCCCTTGCGGCAGCCTCTCCTTTTTCTTTTAATTCTTCGGCGATTGCGCTTGGCAAGATGTTCAGCAATAAACTTTCAGATCGATCTCTTTCTTTTTCGATGATTATTTTTGATTTTTTCACAAAACGCCAACGATGGTATAAGCCACCGGAGAGTACAACAAAGAACAATCCTGCAGCTATGGCCACATTTCTATTTCTATCTTTTTTGCGCACTTCGGCTTGATGGGCCATTTCAATTTTCATTTCTTTTTCAACTTGCAACAAACTGTCTGCCAATACCTGTTTGGCAAATTCCATTTGTTGAAGTTTAGCACTTGCTTCTTCTGTTTTTAAACTATCCTTATACACCAACATTTCTTCTAAATAAAGCAATGCCTTTGTTTGATTGCCCAAGGCCTTATTGTTTTGATAAAGACAATCGTAGCCTTGTTCTATGCCGCCCAAGTCGCCCAATTGTTTAGAAAGCATTAAACTTTTATTGCAATAACCTAAGGCCAAATTGTGTTTACCCTTAACTGAGAAAATTTCTGAGATTGAGGCTAAAGTAGCCGCCAATCCCTGTATATCATCAATTTCTTCACTTATTTTGGAGCTCTGCACATAAAAGTCAATCGCCACATCATATGCTTCCATCTCATGATGAATATCACCAATTGCAGACAAGGTATTGGCTATGCCCAACTTATCCGATACAGCTCTATAAATACCCAAGGCTCTATTCTGATAATCTAGAGCCTCGTTAAATTTATTGTGATCGGTATAGAGCAGGCCTATGTTGCTAAGTTGTGCGGCACTTCCAATATCGTCGTATAGACTATCATTGATGGCGATGCTCTTGGAGTAGTAATCAAGTGATTTGTCAAAATCTCCTTTTGATTTGTAAATATTTCCAAATTCGTTATAAATGGACCCAATTCCATTTAAATCATTTATTGCTTCAAACAGTTTAAGGCTCCGTTCATAATATTGTAAAGCTTTTACCAGATCTTCATTGTCATGGTAAATATATCCTGTGCGCATTAAAATCGAGCCAGCACCATGGTCATCTTCAATTATTTCGGCAAGGGCTAAACCTTTTTTATATTTTGCCAAGGCATCTGGGTATTTACCCATTCTAAAAAAATTGTAACCGGCCATATTAAGCGCGTCAATCATGGCTATTGTATCTTGGCTATTTTCAGAAAAATCGTATGCTTGTTTAAGTAAAATGACTGCGCTATCTGGCTGGGAATAAAAAGCACCGGCTTGTATATAATCCAAAAAAGCATCTACTCGTATAGAATCGGATATTTGCCGATTTTGCCAAACACCAAATAAGGAATCTAAATTATTTTGTGCCCAAGTTTTAGAGCTTATAAGAATGAACAACGAAAATAAAATGTATTGCGTGTAAGTGTTATTTTTCTTTGTATTCATTGCCGGTAGCATCCTTCTGCGAACCCTTATTATAAGAGGGTAAGGGTATTGGTTCTCAAGAAAGTTACACAAAAATTGGTTTATATGTCTTGGTCTAGAAAGAAAGCTAATTATTAATTACGCACGTCAGATCTGTGAAGTTATATAGTAGGTCAAATAAACAAGGTAACCGCCCAATAATAATAAAGCTTCCCAACGGTCCAATTTTTTTCGTTGCCCCGTGAACATTGCTACAAACAAAAAAACTGTTCCTCCAGCCAGTATAAACAGGTCAATATTGAATACCGTGTCGTAGGGAATGGGGTTAATAACAGAACTTACCCCGAGAATGAAAAAAATATTGAAAATGTTGGATCCTATGATATTGCCAACAGCAATATCATTGTTCTTTTTAAGTGCGGCCACTACTGATGTTGCAAGTTCGGGCAATGAAGTGCCGGCTGCAATAATGGTAAGTCCTATTACTTTTTCGCTCATGCCCAAACTCGTGGCCATTGCCACGGCGTTGGTAACGACCAGGCGACCACCAAAAACGAGACCTAAAAGCCCAATACTGATAAATGTAAATATTTTGAAAGTACTATATGCCTTTATGATGGCCTCTGGTTCTGCTTCATCTGTTTTGAGTCTCTTATAAACATAATAGAGGAAACCACTAAATAGAAACAATAAAAGGATGCCATCAAATCTAGAGAGTACATGACTTTCTGGGTAGAGATAATCATTGGTCAATACAAACAGAATGATAATCGCAATGAACGAAAGTGGTATTTCTTTCCAAACCGAGCTGGATTGAACCGTTAAAGGTGTAATAAGCCCGGCTATTCCCAAAATGATGAACAAATTAAAGTTATTGCTGCCTATTACGTTGCCAAATACGATGTCTTGATGGTTTTGAAAAGAAGCAATACTGTTAACCACCAATTCGGGAGCTGAGGTGCCAAAGGCCACTACGGTAAGACCAATAGCCAAATCGGAAACGTGGTATCTTTTGGCGAGGGCAGAGGCTCCATCCACTAACCAACCGGCGCCCTTGATTAAGAGTAAAAGCCCAATAATTAATAATAATAACTGCCACCACATTTTAAATTTGTTTTTATTGTCAAGGTGAAGGTATATTAATTATCAACTGATGTATAAAAAAAGATTGATGGAATTAATAGAAGCAAGGAATGTGGTTTGTAGCACATTTTAAAGCGTTTTACATAATGTTATCAGCATAGGTTTACTCAACATTTACAGGTGTATTCAACCCACCTTCTGGTTGCTGCATTTTCGTACCATTACAGCGCTTTAATCAAAAAAGAATAGTACTTGTCATAAGGCTTCTTTTTTTATTTCAATCTACTGGTGCTGTATGATGTTAACATAGAATTGGCTAAAAAAGGCTTTTAAGGGTAAAATAGCACATAAATTAGAAAATATTGGAGTTTATTTCTCATAGATTCCATCGCAACTTTGTACTGTATAATTTTAATATACTGTATTATGAAACGAACAACATTTTATCCCAACATTTGGTTATCTATGCCTTATGCCTTTTACAATGCAGAATTGGCGGCCGAACGTGACCTTGTTGGAAGACGCATCAAAGAATTGATTTTGAACAATTCTGTTGCCGATGAGCTTGGGGTTTCTGAAATGGAATTGAACATCACTAAATTCTCCGCATTGGACATAAAGGGGAATGAACATCATATATTTGATTTTCCCGGACAAAATGCGGTCCAAATTAAAGGGATGGGCACTGGACATTTTATGAAATCAAGTGGCGTGGTTACTTTAAAACCAGGTACTTACAAAAGCTTGCGATTTTATTTGGGTAAAGCGAACAATAGCTTTACCTATAAGGATGGGGTAGTGGAATCTACCAATAAATTGAGTTATTTGGATTTTGAGATTCAAAATAACTTGACTATAGCGGTAGAAGAAGCAACCGAAGTTAAACTGTGGTTTGATTTGACCCCATTTCACATTACCAAGCACTTAAAACCGATGACCGATTGGTTTAAGAAGGCCAGCAGTTTTAAAATACCTTTGGCTAAAGCCTGGGTTAATCCGTAAATATTTAAATTCTTGTATGAAAAGGCACCTCTATTTGGTGCCTTTTTTAATGGTCTTAATTAGGCTTCTTTTTTATGCTTTTAGTGAGCTTCCAACCAATCTGCACCAATGCCTATCTCAACATCCAATGGCACTTTGAGTTTATACGCGCTCTCCATTTCTGATTTGATTAAGGGTTTGATAGCGTCCAATTCGGGCTTGTAACAATCAAATACCAATTCATCATGAACCTGTAAAAGCATTTTGGTTCTAAATTTACCTTCAGATAGCTTTTGGTGAATATTTATCATTGCAATTTTAATGATATCTGCCGCACTCCCTTGAATCGGGGCATTTATTGCATTTCTTTCGGCAGCTCCACGAACCACTTGATTGCTACCATTAATATCTTTTAGATATCTACGGCGACCTAAAACCGTTTGCACATAACCGTGTTCCCGAGCAAAATCAATTTGTTCACTCATGTAGTTGCGCAACTTGGGATATGTTTTGTAATAAGTATCAATCAATTCTTTGGCTTCGGTCCTATTCAAATCTGTTTGATTGCTCAGGCCAAAGGCCGACACGCCGTAAATAATGCCAAAATTTACCGTTTTGGCATTGCCGCGTTGTTCACGGGTAACTTCATTCAAAGGAATATTAAAGACCTTTGAAGCTGTAGAAGCATGAATATCTTCCCCATTTTTAAAGGCCTGAATCATTGTATCCTCTTCGCTTAAGGCTGCGATGATTCGCAATTCTATTTGCGAATAATCCGCTGCCAAGAGCACATAATTTTCATCCCTCGGAATAAAGGCCTTGCGGACCTGTCTACCACGTTCGGTTCTGATAGGAATATTTTGAAGATTGGGGTTATTACTGCTCAAGCGACCAGTGGCCGCAACCGTTTGCATGTAATCTGTATGTACGCGGCCCGTTTTGGGTTCAACTTGCAATGGCAACGCGTCAACATATGTGCTTTTGAGTTTGGCGAGACCACGATAATCCAAAACTTGACGAATTATACTGTGGTCTTTGGCCAAATAAGAGAGTACATCCTCAGCGGTTGAATATTGCCCTGTTTTTGTTTTTTTTGGTTTATCGACCAATTTCAGTTTGTTAAACAATATTTCGCCCAATTGTTTGGGTGAACCTATGTTGAATTCTTCGCCGGCACTTTCATAAATTTGTTTTTCCAGATTTTTGATGTCATTATTCAAATCATCGGCCAATGAATTCAAAAATTCTATGTCCAGGTTGATGCCTTCCAATTCCATGTCGGCCAATACCCTCAATAAGGGCACCTCAATCTCATCAAATAATTTATCGGTCTTTGCCGCTGCCAGTTCAGGTTTAAAGTGCTGCGCCAATTGCCAGGTGATATCTGCATCTTCAACGGCATATTCGGTCTGCTTTTCAATGGGCACCTCGCGCATACTTAATTGGTTCTTGCCTTTTTTGCCTATCAATTCCGTTATGGAAACAGGGGTATAGTTCAGGTAGGTTTCAGACAAAACGTCCATATTATGCCGCATATCAGGATTGATCAAATAATGGGCGAGCATGGTATCAAAAAGTTTCCCTTTTACTTCTACCCCATAATTCTTCATTACTTTGATATCGTATTTGAGGTTTTGGCCTATTTTTTCGATTTGTTCGGTTTCAAAAAAGGGTCTTAATTTTTCGATTAGATCTTCGACTGATTTATTGTCTTCTGGAAAAGGCACATAATAACCCTTGCCAGCTTCCCAACTAAAAGCTATACCCACCAGTTCGGCCTCGAGCGGATTTAAAGAGGTTGTTTCGGTGTCAAAACAAACCGATGTCTGTTGAAGTAGTTGTTTTACAAATAGCGTCATGGCCATGCCCGTGTTAACGGTTTGGTACATGTGTGCGACATCTTTGATTGTATTTCTGCTATTGACGTCTTTTATGGTTGCCGGGGCGGTAGTGCCATCTCCGCCAAAGAGTGAAAATTGCCCACTGCCCGCTGGCTGTGATTCCTTAACGGCCGTTGGGGTGCTACTTACTTGGGTTCCGGGATCAGTTTCACCCGAAAAAAGCTTGATAAATTGGTCTTTTAGTCTCCGAAACTCCAATTCTTCAAAAAGTGCTTGCACCTTGTCGCTGTCTGGTACCGACATCTCGTAATCATCTGCATTGAAAGTAACTTCACATTCAATATTGATTTCGGCTAATTTTCGTGATAGACGGCCCAGTTCGGCATTATCTTCAACCTTTTCCTTCATTTTGCCCTTTAACTTGTCCGTATTGGCCAAAAGACCTTCCATAGAGCCAAATTCGCTAATGAATTTTTTAGCGGTTTTGTCGCCTACACCAGGCAGCCCGGGAATGTTGTCACTGGCATCGCCCATCATGCCCAAGTAGTCGATTACTTGCTCAGGGCGCTCCACGCCAAATCGTTTTTGTACCTCGGGGATGCCCCATATTTCTATGCCATTGCCCATGCGCGCTGGACGATACATAAAAATATTTTCAGAAACCAACTGTCCAAAGTCTTTATCTGGCGTAACCATGAACACTTTGTATTCTTTCTTTTCGGCCTGCTTGGCCAAGGTTCCAATGATATCATCGGCCTCAAAACCTTCCAATTCTATGACGGGTATGTGCATGGCCTTCAAAATATCTTGTATGTACGGCACGGCAATTCTAATGGCATCTGGTGTTTCATCGCGATTGGCCTTATAGTCTTCAAATAAATCGGTGCGTTCCACACTGCCTCCTTTATCAAAACAAACGGCCAAATGATCGGGCTGCTCGCGCCTGATAACATCAAAAAGGGAGTTCATAAAACCCATGATGGCTGATGTGTCCATCCCTTTTGAGTTGATTCGTGGATTCTTGATCAATGCATAATAACCACGAAAAATCAAGGCGTAGGCATCTAGTAAAAAAAGTCGTTTTTGATCGGACATTTATGTGGAATTAGTAGAATTTCAAAACTACAAATAACTATTTGATTCTATGTTCTCATGCCCATATTCTGAATACACCCGATAACTGAACCCTGGATGAATGCAGTAACCTCCAGTCTGACCATTTTTGTTTATGGCAATGTAGCCTACCTGGATGTCTTTAAAATTAGGGTTGCCTTTTACAATCCTATTCACGGCTTCTTCGCAAGCCGATTGAGGTGAACGGCCTTGGCGCATGAGTTCTACCACCAAAAAACTGCCCACGGTCTTCACCACTTCTTCACCTTGCCCGGTTGCGGTGGCGCCGCCAATTTCATTGTCAATGAAGAGGCCCGATCCAACAATGGGTGAATCGCCTACCCTGCCAGCCATTTTATAAGCCATGCCACTGGTAGTACATGCGCCACAAATGTCACCTTGGGCATCTATGGCCAACATACCAATGGTATCATGGTTTTCAATATTGATGACGGGTTCATATTTTGATTCTTTCTTCCACTCAAGCCATTCCATTCGAGATTTTTCGGTTAACAATGTCTCTTTTTCAAATCCTTTTTCATCAGCAAATTGTTCGGCACCTTCGCCAGCTAACATCACATGGGGAGTATCTTCCATTACCTTTCGAGCCACAGATACGGCATGGGTAATATTTTTAAGATAAACCACGGCGCCACAATTACCGTGCTGATCCATGATACAGGCATCGAGTGTTACATGGCCTTCGCGGTCTGGCCTTCCTCCTTTGCCTACCGATTGGTTGTCAACATCGGCTTCTTCCACTTTTACCCCTGCTTCAACGGCATCTAGGGCATTACCACCTTTTTCAAGAACCTGCCAGGCTTTTGTAGTTGCATTGGGCACATTCCAAGTTGCAATCACAATCGGTTTTATAGCGTTTGCCACCAAAGGAGCTGCTGCTTTGGCTTTTTCGTTTTTACAGGTACTTAATATGGATGAAGAGAGAACAGCCGCTGTGCTCAAGCTCGATTTTTGAAGAAACTTACGTCTTTGCATGTTTTGGTTGATTAAATTTAAGGTCAATAAATATAGCAATATGCTTGTAGAAGTTTGTGCGAACTCTTTGGAATCTGCCCTCATAGCGCAAAAGGCAGGTGCAGACCGAATTGAACTTTGCTCAGAGCTGGGTGTAGGGGGTATTACACCGTCACATGGTTTGATAGCTGAAGTATTGCAAAGGTTATCAATACCTGTACATGTGTTGATACGGCCCCGTAGCGGTCATTTTTGCTACTCCGATTTTGAAATGGCCGTGATGCAAAAGGATATTGAATTTTGCAAAAAAGTAGGAGTAAAAGGCATTGTCGCAGGGGTATTGAACAAAGATTTTACTGTAAATATTCAAAAAACCAGCAAATTGATCAATAATTCAAGGCCAATGAAGTTTACTTTTCACCGAGCTTTTGATTGGGTGCCCAATGCATTGATAGCTCTACAACAGCTTGAAACAATGGCAGTAGATTATTTACTTACCTCTGGCCAAGAGTCTACCGCTGAAAATGGTCTAGAGCTTATAAAAGCTCTGCACGATCATGCCAAGGACCTTAAAATTATGCCCGGTTCAGGTATTAACACAAAAAATGCTGTAAAGTTCAAAGCGTTGGGGTTGACAGTCTTGCATACCTCGGGCACCCTTTTTGAAAACGAACTTGACTTACAATGTAAATTACCTATGAATTCAGAGCTTCATTTGGCAGAAAATATGGTGGCGGTAACAAATGCCCCCATTATACGTCAAATTGTCAAAACCGTTAAATAAGATTAAAAAGCGATTGCTAACTGTCTTAAAGCGATAACTTTGCAAAAATTTGCTACATGCCCCGTTTCATAATAGTATTGTCCATACTTTATATTGTCTTTGCCTTTTATGGTTTTCAGGCATTCAAGACCATTTTCAAAACACCAATCGCAAATGCGATATATGGCATATTGTTTTTAGTGGCCTTGGTATTTTTTGTGATAAAAGTGGCGGGTTATACCCCAGGGGATGCGTTACAGTCCTCAACGGCTATTGCTGGAGGGGTTTTCTTTGCTTTTATGATATTGGCGCTAATTTTGGGTGTCTTCATGTTGATTGAAGATATTGTAAGGCTCTTCGCTTTTGGTTACAACAAAATTGTTGGTTTATCTGAAGGCCAAAACGAATATCTTCCCAATCGCAGAAAATTTGTTAGCGCAATTGCACTTGGCCTGGCTTCGTTGCCTTTTGGAGCATTGTTATATGGAATGTATAAGGGAAAGTACAATTATAAAGTGCTCAAGTACCAATTGGAATTTGATGACTTACCAGAAGCTTTTCATGGGTATCAAATTACTCAAATTTCAGATGTCCACAGCGGTAGTTTTGACGACCGTAATAAGGTTGCTTATGGCATAGACCTTGTCAATAAACAGAAAAGTGATGTTATATTGTTTACCGGTGATTTAGTGAACAATAAAACGGATGAAATGCTGCCTTGGGTAGATTTATTCTCAAAGTTGGAAGCCAAAGATGGGGTCTATTCCATTTTGGGCAATCATGACTATGGAGATTATACTTCTTGGGAAACGGAGGCCCTAAAAAATCAAAACCTGGAAGATCTCAAAAATTTGCAAAAGCAAATGGGTTTTGATCTTTTGTTGGATGAACATCGTTTCTTGCGAAAAGGAGATGCCCGCATTGCTTTGTTAGGTGTTGAAAATTGGGGAAGAGGACGTTTTAAAAAAGCTGGTGATTTACAAAAGGCCAAAGAAGGAATCTCGAAAGAAGATTTTAAAATATTGATGAGTCACGACCCTTCACATTGGGAAGATGTAGTCATTCATGATGACCATCATTTTCACTTGACACTCAGTGGCCATACACATGGTATGCAATTTGGTGTTGAAATACCCGGTTGGGTAAAATGGAGCCCCGTTAAATGGCGTTATAAATATTGGGCGGGTGTCTATGAAGAGTTGGGCCAGTATATTAATGTAAACCGTGGCTTTGGTTTTATTGGCTACCCAGGGCGTGTAGGAATTTGGCCCGAAATTTCAGTAATCACTCTTAAAAAGAAAGGTTTAACCTGAATTTAACGTCAATCAGCCTATTAAAGCGCTGAGTTGATTTTTAACTTTAACATTTTTTCATACATTTAACCCGTAAACCAACACCGTTACCATGTCTAAATTTGGTGAACTCATTGACTTAAACGTTCCGGTTCTTTTAGATTTCTATGCAGATTGGAACGAACAATCAACCGCTATGCACCCCGTACTTCGTGATGTTGCCGCCGCTTTGGGCGATAAAGGCAAGGTGATTAAAATAGATGTTGTAAAAAATCAAGAATTGGCAGATGCTTTAAGGGTTAAGAGCCTTCCCACTTTGATGATTTATAAAAGAGGCGAAATGGTTTGGCGCCAAAGTGGCGAACAAGATGCCAATACATTGATAGGTATTCTCAACGAATACATTTAGAAATTACGGTAAATTTTTATTCCAAAATCAATACAGAGTCATTCGGAACAGCATCTGATTCCAATTTAATGGAATCATCAGAATCTCTAATTTCCATATCATCCTCGCTAGGATAATCTGCTTCTGCATCACCAATAAATTGGGAAAACTTATCGATGTATTCATTGAAAATTAAGGTTTCTTTCTCGGCAAGTTCACGATCTTGGTTAAGTATTAAAATATCAATGTTACGGCGATAGGCTTCCATATCTGCCAAAATATCTTCAATACGATTGTATTGTTCGTCTCTGGGTATGCCGGCATAATAACTCAACCGTTCTTGGTAAACCTTTTTCAATTTTTCAAATAATGCCCTTGCTTTTTGTTGTTCGCCCACTTTGTAATAACCATCCAAAAATGGCTCGACAAAGGTGTAAAAGCCAAAATGTTCAAAGGGCATATTGGTCATGGCGATTTCAATAATTTCCTTCGCTTTTTCTATTTTATTTTCTTCTATCAGCTTTTCGCTCAATCGAGCCAAATTGCCCCTAAACGAAAGTCCTTGCGAACGCGTTTGTGGGTCATGGTAAATATTGGGGCTTGAGGCATTGCCCCAATCCCATTTTTTTACAATGTTATACATTAAATCAGTATCAATTCGGCCCATTTCATAAGGACTTTCATTTTCTGTTTTAATAGGCACCAATTTATAAACAAGGCCATCCAATTGCAGATACTCCTTCATCCAAATATATTCCGCTCGATCAAAGCTACCCCCTGAGAAATAGATGGGTCTTTTCCAATCATTATTGGCAAGTAGGTCCAACATTAATATTCTATTCTTTGGTAAGGCACTTTGGGGTAGGTCGATATCAATATAATCTAAAATGAGATCGGCATCTTCAGGTTTGACCAAACCACTTTCCAAAACGTTCTTTTTGTTAACAGGAATTCGAATTTTGTGTGTTGGATAATATACTATGTCCAAATTACTTTCTGAATAAAGGCTCATATCACGACCTTGTTTTTCCATTAAATGTTTGAATTTGGTTTGTGGCTTATCGCTGGCAACCCAGTTCATGAAATCCTTGATATCCCATCTGCTCTCTGTCAAACCTTGATAGTATATGGCATCACGCGACCCATAACGGTATTTATCATGTGTAAGTTGGGAGGGAATAGGTTCACTTTCATAGGCCTTGCGTTTCATCTGATCAATGTACCAATCTGTTGCAAAAAGGCTGGTATTTACAACCCTAACGTCGGTACGGTGGCCTTCAATTTCTTGGGCATACCAGAGCGGGAAGGTGTCATTGTCTCCAATCGTAAATAAGATGGCACCTGCATCTTCTTGACAAGAATCCAAATATGCTTTTGCCGTTGACCTTGCTGTATAGCGGCCAGAGCGGTCGTGGTCATCCCAATTTTGGTAAGCCATTAAAAGTGGCACAGTTAAAAGGCAAAGTGCCGTTATGGCCGGACTGGCCAATTTGGGCTTCAATATCTTAAGGGCTTCTTCATAAAGCCCATACACACCTAACCCAATCCATATCGCAAAAATGTAAAATGACCCGACCAATGAGTAATCTCGTTCACGAGGTTGAAAAATATAGGGATTTGTATAAAATTGAATGGCGAAGCCTGTAAAAATAAAGAACACCAAAAGCACCCAAAATTGTTTGGGGTTTTTCGAAATTTGAAACAAAATGCCAATGATTCCTAAAATTAAGGGCAAGAAAAAATAGACGTTTCTTCCCTTATTGTTCAATACATCACTGGGCAAATTGTCTTGGTTGCCCAATCTAGCACTATCAATGAAACCAATGCCACTAAGCCATTCCCCATTATTGTCAAACCTTCCTTGAACATCATTTTGACGACCAACAAAATTCCACATAAAATAGCGCATGTACATGTAGCCAAATTGGAAATCAAAAAGATAACTTAGATTATCGCCCAGCGTGGGTGGCTGTACGTCAATGTAGTCAGCAAAGCTTCTCAAAAACTCGATATATTGCTCTGTGTCTATTTCGCCTTGGGCATCGAGCTGCTTAAACTGGTTAACGGCATTACGCAGTTCAGTTTGGCCAAAATACTCCGGTTTTATTTTAAAATCAAGACGCCCATAATAGCGCATATAATTTTCGGCATTTTGCTCGCTCCACATTCTGGGCAAAATGCCCACATGGTCTTCATTGGGCCCTTGCATGGCATTTTCATAATTATTCACAATGACATATTTGCCCAACTTTCTGTCTTTTTCATATTTGGGTTTATCATCAATGTCATCACCAGGACCTGCAAAGGAATTGGAATAGTAAGCCCCATAAAATGGACTTTCCACCCCTGGATACTGTTCGCGATTATAGTAGGCCAATAGCGAACGGGCATCCTCAGGATTGTTCTCATTCACAACGGTTTGTGAATTGGCGCGAATGGGTAGCATCAACCAAGATGAAAAACCAAGAATTAAAAACATAAAACACAATACTATGGTATTTGCTGTTTGGTAGTTGTGTTTTCGGGTGTAACGAATGGCAAAATAAAAAACAGCTACAAATATCAAGCCCATGATAATGGTACCCGAATTAAAGGGCAGCCCTACTTGATTTATGAAAAATACCTCGCTCCACCCAAATAATTTCAATACGTAGGTCAACGAAAACTTATAAACCAACATCAAAATACCAACGACCAAAGCATTAGCTAATAAAAAATTTTTAACGGTCGTCTTTTTGTATTTCTTAAAATAATACAACAATCCTATTGAGGGTATGGCCAAAAAGCCCATAAATTGTATTCCAAAGGTCAAGCCCACAACAAAACAGATAAGCAAAAGCCATTTGTTGCCTCTTGGTGCGTTAAGGTTATCTGTCCACTTTAATCCAAGCCATAACAATAGGGCCATGATTAAACTTGCCATGGCATAGACTTCGGTTTCTACAGCATTAAACCAAAAACTATCAGAAAATGTGAAAGCCAATGAACCAACAAGGCCAGATCCCAAAATTGTCAATGCCGTACTTTCTGTTAGCTTAGCATTATCGACGATGAGTTTTCGCGTTAAATTGGTGATTGTCCAAAATAGAAATAGAATGGTAAAGGCACTTGATACGACCGAAACAGTATTGACCATGCGAGCAATTTGAGTATTGTCAAAGGCGAACATGGCAAAAAATGCACCAATCATTTGAAGAAGAGGGGCTCCTGGTGGGTGCCCTACCTGCAACTTTGCAGAGGTAGTGATGTACTCACCGGCATCCCAAAAACTACCAGTGGGCTCAACAGTTATAAGATAAATGATAAGGGCAATGGTAAAGGCTCCCCAGCCAAAAATGGTGTCCCATTTTTCAAAGTTCTTTACAAACATGTATGTAGTGCGTTACTAGTCGGGGCGAATTTACCAAATAAATAAGAGATGCCTCGGCAATTTTCAAAAACCTTTAACATCTATGGTGATGGTCAAATCATTACGATTGTGCTCAATTTTATTTGGCGGTATAAAAGTTTGTTTTAAATTTGCACGCTCTAAAAGGGTATTGGCCCATGGTGTAATTGGCAACACAGCTGGTTTTGGTCCAGTCGTTCTAGGTTCGAGTCCTAGTGGGCCAACAGAGAGATTCTTAAAACCCCATCGTTTTTGTTGGGGTTTTTCAGTTTTAAGCAAGTATTTTGCAAACAAGAGAATTATCGTATATTTGCACCACTGAACGAATAGATAGTATTCATGAGGGGACTTCGAGTCCCCTCTTTTATTACTTATTTTTATGTTTAAGGACAAGGTAACCCACCTTTTGGACAAAGCTTTGAATGATAGAAAAGACCTATTTTTGGTCGACTTTACCATTGGAACAGATAACAAAATAAGGGTAGTACTTGATGGTGACAAGGGAGTGAACTTGGCAGATTGTATGGAGATTAGTCGGGCCATAGAGCACAACCTCGATAGGGAAGAAGAAGATTTTGCGTTAGAGGTAACATCTGCTGGCGCAGCTGCTCCTTTGACAATGCCAAGGCAGTATAACAAAAATCTTGGCAGAAAATTGGAAGTAAAGACTCAAGATGGAAAAGTAGAAGGTGTTTTGACTGCGGCTGACCAAAACAAGATTGTTTTGGAATGGAAAGCAAGAGAGCCTAAACCAATAGGCAAGGGCAAACATACGGTAGAGAAGAAGCAAGAAATTGCATTCTCTCAAATAATTGAAGCAAAAGTTGTATTAAAATTTTAAATGTAGACCACAATGGAAAACATGGCGCTTATTGAATCCTTTTCAGAATTTAAGGATGATAAGTTTATTGACAGGGTAACCTTAATGGCGATTTTGGAAGATGTCTTTCGAAATGCGCTCAAAAAGAAATTTGGTTCAGATGATAATTTTGATATCATCATCAACCCCGATAAAGGGGATTTGGAAATATGGCGTAACCGTATCGTTGTAGAAGATGGAGCCGTCGAAGAGCCCAATGAAGAAATTTCTTTGACTGAGGCCCGTAAAATTGAGCCAGATTTTGAAGTGGGCGAAGATGTTTCCGAAGAGGTGAAATTAATGGATTTGGGTCGTAGAGCCATTTTGGCATTGCGTCAAAACTTGATTTCAAAAATTCATGAGCATGACAATACCACTATCTACAAACAATTTAAAGATTTAGAGGGTGAGATTTATACTGCTGAAGTGCACCATATTCGTCACAAGGCCATAATTTTATTGGATGACGAAGGAAACGAGATCATTATGCCCAAAGAGAAACAGATACCTTCTGATTTTTTTAGAAAGGGCGATAACGTTCGTGGTATAATAGAAAGTGTTGATTTAAAAGGCAACAAGCCCTCTATCATCATGTCAAGAACATCACCAAAATTCTTGGAGCAGTTATTTTTTCAAGAAATTCCTGAAGTTTTTGATGGATTAATCACTATTAAAAAAGCGGTTCGCATACCAGGAGAAAAGGCTAAAGTGGCAGTAGACTCATATGATGACCGTATTGACCCCGTAGGTGCCTGTGTGGGTATGAAAGGGTCAAGAATACATGGTATTGTCAGGGAATTGGGCAATGAAAACATTGACGTTATCAATTGGACAAATAACCCGCAGTTAATGGTGACCAGGGCGTTGAGTCCGGCCAGAGTCTCTTCGGTAAAGTTGAATGACGAAAAAATGACCGCGCAAGTTTATTTAAAACCTGAAGAGGTTTCAAAGGCCATAGGCCGTGGCGGTCACAACATCAGATTGGCAGGGCAGCTTACGGGTTACGAAATAGATGTATTTAGGGAAGGTGTTGAGGAGGATGTTGAGCTTACTGAGTTCTCTGATGAGATCGAAGCTTGGATAATTGAAGAATTTAAAAAGATTGGATTGGACACCGCACGTAGTGTGTTGGAACAAGATGTAGCCGATTTGATTAAGCGTACCGATTTAGAAGAGGAAACCGTTAAAGAAGTGGTTCGTATTCTGAAAGAAGAATTTGAAGATTAAACTATATATTAGCACCGAAAATTAAAGGGATAGTAAAGATTATATGGCAGGAAACCCAACAATACGATTAAATAAAGTTCTAAGGGAATTGAACATTTCATTGGATAGAGCTGTGGACTATCTTGTGTCTCAAGGACATGATGTAGAAGCCAGGCCTACGACCAAAATTTCTGATGAGGTGTACCAAGTACTGTTGGACGAGTTTCAGACCGATAAAAGTAAAAGAGTGGCTTCAAAAGAAGTCGCTGAAGAAAAACAAAAGGAAAAAGAGGAGCTTAGGCTTCAATTGGAGCAAGAGCAAGAGGAACGCCGTTTAGCACGTGAAAAAAGACAGGCTGCATCAGAACAGGTCATTAAGGCCAAAGCGGAATTAAGTGGGCCCAAAACGGTTGGAAAAATAGACCTTAACAAAAAGAAAGCAGCCCCAAAAGTTGAAGAAGAAGCACCAAAAGAGGCCGCTAAAACCGATAAGGCCCCTGTAGTTGAAAAGAAGGTCGAAAAAGAACAAACGCTCAAAGAATCAACTAAAACAGAGGCCAAAAAAGAGAAAGTAGAAGCTCCTGAGCCAGAAGAACCAGAAGCTATTGAGACTAAATATCAAAAACTTTCAGGACCCAAAATCACTGGTGACAAAATTGATTTGGCAAAATTTGCCAAACCAAAAAAGAAAAAAGAAGAACCTAAGAAAGCCGACAGTAGTGGCGCTGCAGCCGATAGAAAAAAGCGAAGGAAACGAATAATCAGCAAGTCTGATCAAGGAGGCAGCAATCGAGATAGAGCAGGAGGTGGTAATCGCCGTGGCGGCCAGCGATCTGGAGCTCCAAAGGTTGAGCCTACAGAAGAAGAAGTACAAAAACAGGTGCGAGAGACCCTTGAAAAACTTCAAGGTAAATCTTCAAAAGGAAAAGGGGCCAAATATCGGCGTGAAAAACGCGATCAACATCGTCAACAGACCGAGAAAGATTTAGAACAACAAGAATTAGAGAGCAAGTTGCTCAAGGTGACCGAATTTGTTACCGTAAACGAGGTGGCCACTATGATGGACGTTTCGACAACAGAAATCATTTCAGCCTGTATGTCTTTAGGTATGATGGTGACCATGAACCAAAGATTGGATGCCGAAACGCTTTCTATCGTTGCCGAAGAATTTGGTTACGAAGTTGAATTTGTAACCGCCGACATTGAAGAATCGATAGAGGTCGAAGAAGATAGGCCCGAAGATTTAAAAGCACGTGCCCCTATTGTTACGGTGATGGGTCATGTTGACCATGGTAAAACCTCATTGTTGGACCATATACGCGAAGAAAATGTAATTGCCGGCGAAAGTGGGGGTATTACCCAGCATATTGGTGCATACGGAGTAAGCCTTGACAATGGACAGAAAATCACATTTTTAGATACCCCAGGTCACGAGGCATTTACAGCCATGCGCGCAAGGGGAGCTCAGGTTACAGATATTGCCATTATTGTAATTGCGGCAGATGATGATATCATGCCTCAAACAAAAGAGGCCATTAGCCATGCACAAGCAGCGGGAGTGCCGATTGTTTTTGCTATAAATAAAATAGATAGGCCCACTGCAAATCCGGAAAAGATTAAAGAAGGGCTTGCACAAATGAACCTATTGGTTGAAGATTGGGGTGGTAAAATTCAGTCTCATGATATCTCGGCCAAGACAGGTGCAGGGGTGAAGGAATTATTGGAAAAAGTATTGCTCGAAGCCGAAATTTTAGAGTTAAAGGCCAATCCAGATCGCAATGCTTCTGGAACAGTGGTTGAAGCCTTTCTAGATAAAGGGCGTGGTTACGTTTCCACCATTTTAGTACAGAATGGAACCTTGCAAATTGGTGATTATGTGCTCGCAGGTACTTGTAGTGGTAAGGTAAAAGCCATGCAGGACGAACGAGGAAAAAATATTAAGAAGGCAGGCCCAGCTACCCCAATTTCCATTTTGGGACTTGATGGCGCACCTCAGGCGGGTGATAAATTCAATGTATTTGAAGATGAACGCGAAGCCAAGCAAATAGCGACCAAAAGAACGCAGTTGCAAAGGGAGCAGAATGTTAGAACACAGCGTCATATTACTCTTGATGAGATTGGTCGAAGAATAGCTCTAGGTGATTTCCAAGAACTTAACATTATACTTAAAGGCGACGTTGACGGATCAGTTGAGGCCCTTACGGATTCATTCCAAAAGCTATCTACCGAAGAAATTCAAGTGAATATCATTCATAAAGGGGTAGGTGCCATTACAGAATCGGACGTTTTATTGGCCAGCGCCTCAGATGCGATTATTATTGGATTCAACGTAAGGCCAATGGGCAATGCCCGAGATATAGCTGATAAGGAAGAGATCGATATTAGAATGTACTCCATTATCTATGATGCCATCAATGATCTTAAAGATGCCATGGAAGGTATGTTGTCTCCCGTAATGAAAGAGGAGATTACCGGAACGGCCGAAATCAGGGAAACGTTTAAAATTTCTAAAATTGGTACCATTGCGGGATGCATGGTTACTTCAGGTAAAATTTATAGAAATTCACAGATAAGGTTGATCAGGGATGGTGTTGTAGTTTATACAGGCGAATTGGCTTCTTTGAAACGATTTAAAGATGATGTAAAAGAAGTGGCCAAAGGCTATGATTGTGGTCTTCAAATCAAAAACTACAATGATATACGAAATGAAGATATCGTAGAGGCATTCCAAGAAGTTGCGGTGAAGAAAAAACTGTAATAACCCTTATTGTTTTAGGCAACGTATTACCTTGAAGGGCTTTCAGGTTTTAGCAACATGGCATTCGGATATTTTTTTCTTACTTCCATGAATTTGCGCTCAGCCTCAAGTTTATCTCTAAAGCGACCAAGTTTCACCCTATAGGTGGGTTCTTTAAAATCTATTTTGGAATCCCATCCTGGAAAGTCTATTTCAATTTGTGATTTTAGGTTTTGGGCCTTTTCATAACTGCCAAAGCCCACTTGAATTTGATAATATTCCGTTTTTGAATTGACTTCATTATACACCTTTACCAATGCAGCAATTTGAGGATCTTCTTCGACAGTAATAGTTCCTTCTTGAGCGTTCAGCGTAAAACCAAAACCAAGGATGAGCGCACTATATATAAGGGTTTTCATATGATTCAATATGTTGAAAATGAGGTTAATGTGCAAATGTAATTTTTTAAGTCTTAAACTAAATATAAATCCTTTATTTAGAATGGTTATAAATTGATTATTATAAATACCTTAACATTTTAAAAATACCCTTGTTTCCGTATTTTTGTCTGCAATTTATGACTCGGTAATTCTAATCTACTCTGTTACAATAGTAATTATCGTGCCAAATTTTCGATAGCAATTACGTTATTATGAAGAAGGTTTTAAACCGCTACAAATTTTCAAGAGTTTTTGGTCTAAGTTTTATACTGCTTTTTTGTTTTTTGGCAGCCCCTGTTTCTGCTCAAGAAGAGGAAGCTGCAGTTACTGGGGGTGATCCTGTGGCTGGTAAGCAATTATTCAATCAAAATTGTGCAGCTTGTCATGCTTTGAACAGAAAGATGACAGGTCCGGCATTGGCCAATGTGGAAACCAGATTGTCCGAAGAGGAAGGATTGGATAAAGAATGGTTATATGCCTGGATTAAGAATAGCGCTGGCTTGATCAAAGCAGGTGATGCTTACGCGAATAAAATTTATGCCGAGTACAATCAGGCTGCGATGACCGCCTTTCCAACATTGTCGAATACCGATATTGATAATATTTTGGCCTATACGGCTGCGCCGCCTCCAGCTCCAGTTGCAGCAGTTGCTGCCGCGTCAACCGATAATGGCGATGGTGGTTCGGGAGGAATTTCGAATGAAATAATTTTAGGTGCATTGGCATTGGTGTTTGGTCTTTTGGTCATGATGCTGTTTTTGGTGAACAATACGCTGAGAAAAATAGCAGAAGCCAATGGGGTTCAGGTGGTCAAGGCCGAGACGGAAAAGAGAGTGCCCATCTGGAAGGCATTCGCCCAAAACCAATTCTTGGTATTCTGCTCTGTTATTGTGTTGCTCTTGGGTAGTGCATATTTTGCATACAGCTGGATGTCTCAAATTGGGGTCGATCAAGGATATGCGCCCATTCAACCAATCCATTATTCGCACAAAATTCATGCGGGTGACAATAAAATTGAATGCAAGTATTGCCATTCATCGGCAAGAGTTTCAAAACATTCAGGAATTCCCGCATTAAACGTTTGTATGAACTGCCACAAATCAATCTATGAATATAAGGGCAATCCCGAAGGGCCCACTCCAGAAGATTTGGCAAACGGCTATACCAACGAATTTTATACTAAGGAAATTAAGAAATTGTACAAGGCCGTAGGGTGGGACGAAGAAAATCAAAAATATACTGGTGAATCCCAGCCCGTTGAGTGGGTGCGCATTCACAACCTTCCTGATTTTGCTTATTTCAATCACTCTCAGCACGTGACCGTTGGCAAAATTGAATGCCAAACCTGTCATGGTCCAGTAGAGGAAATGGAGATTATGTACCAGTATTCGCCATTGACCATGGGGTGGTGCATTAACTGTCACCGCGAAACCAATGTTCAAGTTGCAGATAACGCTTATTATGAAAAAATTCATGAAGAGTTATCAAAAAAATATGGTGTTGAAAATTTGACAGCAGCACAAATGGGAGGCTTGGAATGTGGCAAGTGCCACTATTAATCATATAGAAGATATTTCAATAAAAATATGGCATCAAACAAAAAATATTGGAAAAGTGAAGCGGAGTTAAATCCTAACGATTCCATTGTTGAGGCGCTAAAACAGAATGAATTTTCGGAGCATATTCCCGTTGATGAATTCTTGGGTGATAAGGGTAAATTATCTGATTCATCTACCAACCGTAGAGACTTCTTAAAGTATATTGGCTTTAGCACAGCTGCAGCATCTTTGGCTGCTTGTGAAGGACCAGTAAAAAAATCAATCCCATATGTGGTTCAGCCTGATCGTATAGTTCCCGGGGTGGCCAATTACTATGCAACCTCAATCGCAGATGGATTTGATTTTGCCAGTATATTGGTAAAAACCAGGGAAGGCCGTCCTATAAAAATTGAGAACAATGATAGGGCATTTGTAAAAGGTGGAGCCAATGCACGAGTCAACGCTTCGGTACTTGGACTATATGATAGCACCAGACTTCAAGGACCCACGTTTGAAGGTGAGGCCATTTCATGGGATGACCTTGATATGCGAGTTACCGGTATGCTTAAGGCCGTTGCCAATTCAGGTAAAGAAATTGCCTTGTTGACCCAAACATATGCTAGTCCTTCATCAACAAAATTAATTGAAGAATTTTCATCGTCATTTGCGAATGTTAACCATGTGGTTTATGATGCCATCTCAGAAGATGCCGCATTAAATGCCTTTGAATCTGCTTATGGTGAAAGAGCCTTAGCAGATTATGATTTCGAAAAAGCTGAATTGATTG
Source organism: Croceitalea sp. (assembly GCA_013001145.1). Classification (GTDB taxonomy): domain Bacteria; phylum Bacteroidota; class Bacteroidia; order Flavobacteriales; family Flavobacteriaceae; genus Croceitalea. The sequence goes on from JABDND010000040.1 coordinate 25,909, forward strand.
TTTCGTTTGCTGCAGATTTTTTGGCCGATTGGCAAGGCGGGGGTTATGATTCGGGTTACGCCAAAGGTAGGGTGCCACGCGAAGGTAAAATGTCGCGTCATATACATTTGGAATCCAATATGTCATTGACAGGTGCTAACGCGGACAAGCGTATTCCCATGAAGCCTTCGAACTTAAAGGTGGCCCTGGCCAAATTATACGGGAAATTGAATGGTAGCACTATAGGCGGAGGAAATTCTGACGTTGATGGATACGTAGATCAGATTGCCAATGAAATTAAAAAGGCAGGAAGCAAAGCCGTTGTGGTTTGTGGATTAAACGATGAAAACGCACAAGCGGTGGTCTTGGCCATTAATTCTCTATTACAAAGTAGCGCTTTTGATACTCAAAAGCCTAAATATATACGTAAGGGCGATATTCGTAAGGTAAACAAGTTGATTGCCGATATGAATTCAGGTCGCGTTGGTGCCTTATTGATGGATGGGGTGAATCCTTTGTATTCATTGCCAAATGCAGCAGAATTTGCCGAAGCAATGCAAAATGTGGGTCTTACAGTAAGCTGTTCAAAAAATAATGATGAAACAGCTGAGGCATCACAATATGTGGCCGCAGCTTCACACTACTTAGAGTCTTGGGGTGATTTAGAAATCAAAAAAGGACATTATAGTTTAATGCAGCCAACCATTCGTGAGTTGTTTGATACCCGCCAATTTCAAAATTGCCTGTTAAAATGGATGGGAAGTGAAAAGACCTATTATGATTTTATTGGTGAAAATTGGCAAGCTTCTATTTTGAACGGAGGTAGTTGGAACCAAGCTCTTCAAGATGGTATTTATGTTGCTGGCATGGATGACAACGAAAATGAAGGCGAGGCTGCCAATGCAAATCAAAAGCCAAATACAGGCCAAGAGACCACTGTTGTTGCGATTGCCTCTGCATTACGTACGTTGGCCAATAGCACAAGTTCCGAGATGGAGTTAATGCTCTATTCTAAGGTTGGCATGGGTGATGGACAGCAAGCGAACAATCCATGGTTACAAGAATTTCCAGACCCAATTTCAAGGGTAACCTGGGACAACTATATTACAGTTTCAAAAGCAGATGCAATGGCATTGGGCTTTGAAAACGAAAATGTTGCCAACGGAGGGCTTGATGGCAGTTACGCTACGTTGACAGTAGATGGTACGACCATTGATAGAGTGCCTGTGATTATACAGCCTGGGCAAGCCAAAGGAACAATAGGGCTTTCATTTGGTTATGGTAAAACTGCTGGATTAAAATCTGAAATGCAGACTGGAGTCAATGCATTTTCGATATATAAAGATTTTAGCAACGTACAATCGGTAACTTTGGCAAAAGCCGAAGGTACACATGAATTTGCATGTGTGCAGTTGCATAATACTTTGATGGGTCGTGGAGACATCATTAAGGAAACAACACTTGAAATTTTCAATACTAAAGATCATCATGAATGGAACCATGTTCCAGTAGTTTCATTGGACCATCAAGAAGTTCCTGCTACTTCAGTTGACCTTTGGGCCGAATTTGACCGTTCAATTGGGCATCATTTCAATATGTCGATTGACCTAAACGCCTGTACAGGATGCGGGGCTTGTGTAATAGCTTGCCATGCAGAGAACAATGTACCGGTAGTGGGCAAAGAAGAAATTCGTCGCTCACGTGATATGCACTGGTTACGAATTGATAGATATTATTCTTCAGAAGAAAGCTTTGAAGGTGATAATGATAAAAAGGAAAATTTAGACGGTTTATTTGGTGATACGGGATCTTTAGGAGGTTTTGGAGAAATGGAAGCCCCAGCAGCAAATCCTCAAGTTGCTTTTCAACCTGTAATGTGCCAGCATTGCAATCATGCACCTTGTGAAACAGTTTGTCCTGTGGCAGCAACTGCGCATAGTCGTCAAGGCCAAAATCATATGGCGTACAATAGATGTGTTGGTACAAGATATTGTGCAAATAACTGTCCTTATAAAGTAAGGAGGTTCAATTGGTTCTTATACAATAATAATGATGAATTCGATTACCATATGAACAATGATTTGGGCAAAATGGTAATTAATCCAGATGTGAATGTACGTTCCAGAGGGGTGATGGAGAAGTGTTCATTGTGTATTCAAATGACACAGAAAACAATTCTCGATGCCAAACGCGATGGAAGAATGGTCGAAGACGGTGAATTTCAAACCGCATGTTCTTCTGCCTGTAGCAATGGAGCTATTGTATTTGGAGATATAAACGATAAAGAAAGTAAAGTTGCCGAGTTGAAAGAAGACGATCGCATGTACCATTTATTGGAACACGTAGGCACAAAACCGAATGTGTTCTACCATGTAAAGGTGAGAAACAGCAACGAAGCATAACCAATAAATAAGCAAGAAACTAGAATATAAATTATGGCGTCGCATTACGAAGCACCTATACGAAAACCATTAGTACTTGGCGATAAAGGCTATCACGATGTTTCTGTCGATATAGCTCGCCCTGTTGAAGGCAAGGCCAACAAACAATGGTGGATCGTTTTTACCATAGCTTTAATGGCCTTTCTTTGGGGATTGGGCTGTATCATATATACCATCTCAACGGGTATCGGGGTTTGGGGTTTGAACCGAACCGTTAACTGGGCCTGGGATATTACCAACTTTGTATGGTGGGTAGGTATTGGCCACGCAGGTACCCTTATTTCGGCGGTACTATTGCTGTTCAGACAAAAATGGAGAATGGCCATTAACCGATCTGCCGAAGCAATGACCATTTTCTCTGTAATACAAGCGGGACTTTTCCCGATTATTCACATGGGAAGACCGTGGTTGGCCTATTGGGTATTGCCCATACCCAACCAATTTGGTTCTTTATGGGTGAATTTTAATTCACCATTGCTTTGGGATGTATTTGCAATTTCAACGTATTTATCTGTTTCATTGGTATTCTGGTGGACAGGTCTTTTACCAGATTTTGCAATGATTCGCGATCGGGCGGTAAAGCCATTTCAAAAGAAAATATATAGTTTGTTGAGTTTTGGATGGACAGGTCGTGCGAAAGATTGGCAACGATTTGAAGAGGTATCCTTGGTTTTGGCCGGTTTGGCAACGCCACTGGTACTTTCTGTCCATACTATTGTATCGTTTGACTTTGCAACATCGGTCATACCGGGGTGGCACACAACTATATTTCCACCTTACTTTGTGGCAGGTGCTATATTTTCTGGTTTTGCCATGGTGCAAACCTTATTGATCATCATGCGAAAGGTATGTAATCTTGAGGCCTATATTACCGTACAGCATATTGAATTGATGAACATCGTAATCATGATTACGGGGTCAATTGTAGGTTGCGCCTATATCACTGAGCTTTTCATGGCTTGGTATTCAGGTGTGGAATACGAGCAGTATGCTTTCTTGAACAGGGCCACAGGACCTTACTGGTGGGCCTATTGGTCAATGATGACATGTAATGTGATAACCCCACAAGTAATGTGGTTCAAGAAAATACGTACCAGTATCATGATTTCTTTTGTCATCTCGATAGTGGTGAATATTGGAATGTGGTTTGAGCGTTTTGTGATTATCGTAACCTCGTTACATAGAGATTATTTGCCTTCTTCGTGGACCATGTTTTCGCCAACTTTTGTTGACATTGGCATATTTATAGGAACAATAGGATTCTTCTTTGTGCTGTTTTTGCTGTATTCAAGAACCTTTCCAGTTATAGCTCAGGCTGAAGTAAAATCAATATTGAAAACATCCGGTGAACGCTTCAAAACTTTGCGTGACTCTGGTCAGCCTTTATATCAAATGCCAAAGTCCATGGCAAAAAGCACGGCAAAGGCCATAGTGGAGAGCAAAAAATCGGATGATAAAGTTTCTTCCTTAATGGACAAATTAGGAACTTTCGATAAGGAAAATGACACACCCGATGCATTGCAAAAAATTAAGGGCATAGGGCCACAGATGGAAAAAGTACTTAATCAAATAGGCATATATAAATTTTCACAGGTCAGTAAAATGACCAATACAGAATATGACTTATTGGATTCGATTACAGAAAAATTTCCTGGTCGGGCGCAAAGAGACGATTGGGCAGGTCAGGCTAAAAAACTAAATAAAGGATAACCTATGGCATCAAAAGTTATACACGCTGTTTACAACGACGATGACATACTAATGCATGCCGTCAAAAAGGTGCGTGCGGCGAACCATCATATAGAAGAGGTGTATACGCCCTTTCCTGTTCATGGGCTTGATAAGGCCATGGGATTAGAGGATACGCGTATCGCTATCACTTCTTTCATGTATGGATGTTTGGGTCTTGCCGTGGCCATTGTAATGATGAATTATATCATGATCGAAGATTGGCCTCAAGACATAGGCGGCAAACCAAGTTTTAGTTACTTGGAAAATATGCCTGCCTTTGTTCCCATTATGTTCGAGATGACTGTTTTTTTTGCAGCCCACCTTATGGTGATTACGTTTTATCTGCGCAGTAGAATGTGGCCTTTCAAAAAAGCAGAAAATCCAGACATTAGAACAACAGATGACCTATTCTTGATGGAATTGGGCATCCACAATAATGAAGAGGAGTTAAAAAAATTACTGATTGATACAGGAGCAATCGAAATAACCGTCAAAGAAAAGGATGAATAGCATGAAGCAATTCTTAAAAATAGTCTTTGGTCTTGTTTTGTTAATGGGTGTTACCTCTTGTTTTGACAAGAATCAACCAAATTACCAATACATGCCCAATATGTATGAACCGGTAGGTTACGAAACTTACCAACAAGTGGAAAACGGGCTTTTTCCAATGGGTACAGAAGCCATGTTACCCGCAGAAAACACGATTTCTAGAGGTTGGATGCCATATGAGTTTGATAATACGTTAGAGGGTAAAGAGTTGGCACGAATGCAAAAAAGCCCATTGGACTCTCTTGAGTCTGAAGCAAATCTTGCCATGGGCAAAGAGCTTTATGATGTTTACTGTGCGATATGCCACGGTCCAAAGGGTAAAGGGCAGGGCACTTTGGTAAAACGAGAAAAAATATTGGGCGTGCCCAGTTATGATGATGCCGCCCGAAATATAACCGTTGGAAGCACCTATCATACAATGTATTATGGCCTAAATTCGATGGGATCATATGCGGCACAAATGAGCAATGAAAAAGAATTATGGCAGGTTGCAGAATATGTCATGAAATTAAAAGAAGACCTAACAAAATAAGAAAACACATACTATGTACACGTTTTCAAAGAGATTAAAAATTGCATCCTTCATATTAATGGCGGTTGGTGCTCTATGTTTGATCAGTGGATTTTTAAGTGCCCCGAGCACCGTTGAGGAGGCTAAAGAAATGGTGGCGGCGCATGGTGACGGCCACGGAGACTCTCATGGAGAAGAATCTGCCCATAGCCTAGAAACCTCACATGCAATGGGAGCTGCTGACGCAAGCGAACATTCAACGGAAGGTGAGCATGCCAATGAGCATAGTGCCGCTCACGATGAGCATGTATTTCACCAATTACAAAACCGTCCATGGTCGGCACTCTATGTGGCCGCTTTCTTTTTCTTTATGATTTCATTGGGCGCCTTGGCCTTTTACGCCGTAAACAGGGCGGCACAAGCAGGATGGGCTCCGTTATTGTTTAGGGTTATGGAGGGTATAACCGCATATTTGGTACCCGGTGGCATTATTGTGTTTGTCATCTTGGTTCTTTCAGCTTTGCACTTTAACCATTTGTTCACTTGGATGGATGCCGAAGTAGTGGCCAATGATAAATTGTTGCAAGGCAAACAAGGATATTTAAATCCCACTTTTTTCTTGATTAGGGCAGCAATATTTTTAGGAGGCTGGATTGCCTATCGCCAATATTCAAGAAAACTTTCATTGGAAGAAGATAAAGCAGATGACAATTCAAAATTTAAGTTAAATTTTAGAATCTCAGCTGCCTTTTTGGTATTCTATTTGATATCAGAGTCCATGATGTCATGGGATTGGATTATGAGCCTTGATCCTCACTGGTTCAGTACCTTATTTGGATGGTACGTATTTGCCAGTATGTTCGTGTCGGGAATCACCGTTATCGCCATGGTTTCAATCTATCTCAAATCGAAGGGATATTTAGAAGAAGTAAATGATAGCCATATTCACGATTTAGCCAAGTTTATGTTTGGTATCAGCATATTTTGGACCTATTTATGGTTTAGCCAGTTCATGCTGATATGGTATGCCAATATACCGGAAGAAGTAACCTATTACGTTACAAGGATAGAGCATTATAAACTGCCTTTCTTTGGTATGGTCGCAATGAATTTTATCTTCCCTTTATTGGTATTGATGAATAGTGATTATAAACGAGTAAATTGGTTTGTTGTAATGGCAGGTATTGTAATTTTGTTTGGCCATTACATGGATGTATTTAATATGGTAATGCCCGCAACTGTTGGTGAAAATTGGCATCTAGGAATACCAGAGATAGGAGGAATTTTGTTTTTTTCCGGATTGTTTATATATGTTGTCTTCAATGCATTGACCAAAGAAGCATTAACACCAAAACGCAATCCATTTATTGAAGAAAGTAGACAATTCCATTACTAAAATTCTAAGCGAAAGTAGTTAAAGAAATGACGACATTATTAATATTGACAGTTCTTGTTCTAGTGGCCATTGCAATTTGGCAAATGACCAAAATATTTGAATTGTCTCAACTTAAGGCAGAAACTTCAAAGGCTCAAATTGCCAATGACTCCGACAATAAAACGAATGGGTATCTTCTTTTCGCATTTCTGATATTCATATATGGAATCACCATATTCAGTTTCGCAAAATATACTAAGATTTTGTTGCCAGAAGCCGCCTCCGCTCATGGTGGGGAATATGACACGCTTATGTGGGTGTCATTCGCCATAATATTTTTTGTGCAGACCATCACTCAAGCGCTGCTTCACTACTTTGGTTACAAATACCGTGGTGAGGAAGGAAAAAAGGCCCTTTTCTATGCAGATAACGATCGATTAGAGTTTATCTGGACCATTATTCCAGTTATCGTTTTAGCGGGATTGATCATTTGGGGTCTTTATTCATGGACCAACATCATGGACGTCAACGAAGAGGATGACCCCTTGATTGTTGAGCTTTATGCACAACAGTTCAATTGGACTGCTCGCTACGGTGGTAATGACAATGTACTTGGTGATGCAAGTGTCCGACTCATTGATATTGACCGTGCCAATGTCTTGGGTCTTGATGAGTCTGATCCCAATGCAGCAGATGATGTCATTGTCAAAGAATTACATTTACCGGTAGGGCGCAAAGTCAATTTCAAAATGCGTTCTCAAGATGTATTACATTCGGCATATATGCCGCACTTTAGAGCACAAATGAACTGCGTGCCAGGAATGATTACCCAGTTCTCCTTTACGCCCACGATTACCACAGAAGCTATGCGATTGAACCCAGATGTGGTTGATAAGGTTCAAAGAACAAACGCAATAAGGGCAGAAAGGGCAGCACAAGGTCTTCCCAACAGTGATCCGTGGGAATTTGATTACGTATTGTTATGTAATAAAATATGTGGTAAATCACATTACAATATGCAGTTGAAAATAATTGTGGAAACTGAGGAGGAATTCAATAAATGGATGTCAGAACAAGGCACTTTTGCCGAGACCGTCATGGTTGAAGATGATGCTACAACCCAAGCATTCAATGTGGTAGATGCTGCGCAACCTGCAGTTGAGGAAGTTTCCTCAGAAGATTAAAATTAGGCTATAAAAAGAAAATTAATATAAATCAAAAACAATCAGATTATGTCTTCTGTTACTGAACATACACACGTTGACGATCATGCCGATGATCATGGACATCATCATAAAGAAACTTTTATAACAAAATACATCTTTAGCCAAGACCACAAGATGATTGCCAAGCAATATCTCATTACAGGTGTCTTGGTAATGGGCTTTATTGGCATTGCTATGTCATTAATGTTTAGAATGCAATTGGCATGGCCTGGAGAGTCATTCTCGGTCTTTGAGGCTTTTCTAGGTAAATGGGCTCCAGAAGGCGTCATGGATGCCGATGTTTATTTGGCACTTATAACGATGCACGGTACCATAATGGTCTTCTTTGTACTTACGGCAGGCTTAAGTGGTACTTTTAGTAATCTTTTGATTCCGTTGCAAATTGGAGCGCGCGATATGGCTTCGGGTTTCCTGAATATGCTCTCCTACTGGATGTTCTTTGTATCTACAGTGATCATGGTGATTTCACTCTTCGTTGAGGCCGGACCAGCTGCAGCCGGATGGACTATTTATCCGCCATTGAGTGCTTTGCCCATGGCTCAGCCCGGCTCAGGAATGGGAATGACCCTTTGGTTGGTGTCAATGGCCATATTTATTGCATCCTCATTATTGGGTTCACTAAACTATATTGTGACCGTCATCAACTTAAGAACCAAAGGAATGTCAATGACACGGCTTCCTTTGACTATTTGGGCCTTTTTTGTTACGGCCATTATAGGGGTTATATCGTTTCCAGTATTATTGTCCGCTGCATTATTGTTGATAATGGACAGAAGTTTTGGCACATCGTTCTTCCTCTCCGATATTTTTATCCAAGGTGAAGTTTTGCATTACCAAGGCGGATCACCAGTACTATATGAACACTTGTTCTGGTTCTTGGGTCATCCAGAGGTATATATCGTATTATTACCAGCTTTGGGCATTACGTCTGAAGTTATGTCAACCAACGCTAGAAAGCCCATTTTTGGATACAGGGCGATGGTCGCCTCTATATTGGCAATCGCGTTTTTATCAACTATCGTATGGGGCCACCATATGTTTATTTCAGGTATGAATCCATTTTTGGGTTCGGTCTTTACATTCACAACATTGTTGATAGCAATTCCTTCAGCTGTTAAGGCATTTAATTATATAACAACCCTGTGGAAAGGTAATTTACAGTTAAACCCTGCAATGCTATTTTCCATTGGATTGGTGTCAACATTCATTACAGGGGGTCTAACAGGAATAATACTTGGTGACAGTACATTGGACATTAATGTTCATGACACCTATTTTGTTGTGGCCCACTTTCACTTGGTAATGGGTATTTCGGCCTTATATGGCTTATTCGCCGGTGTATATCATTGGTTCCCCAAAATGTTTTATGGTCGAATGATGAACAAAAACCTAGGTTATATACACTTCTGGGTAACTGCAATCTGCGCGTACGGTGTATTCTTTCCAATGCACTTTGTGGGTATGGCAGGTGTTCCTCGAAGATATTACGAGAATACGGCATTTCCAATGTTTGACGAATTGACAGATGTTCAAGTGTTGATGACTGTTTTTGCGCTAATTGCGGGAGCAGCCCAATTAATATTTGTATATAATTTTATAAGCAGTGTTTTTTACGGTAAAAAAGGACCACAAAACCCATGGAATTCCAACACCTTGGAGTGGACAGCGCCTCAAGAGCATATGCATGGTAACTGGCCAGGTAAAATTCCAGAAGTTCACCGTTGGGCATATGACTATAGTAAAACGTACGAAAACGGCGAATATATAATAGCTGGTCAAGATTTTGTGCCTCAAGATGTGCCTTTGCAAGAAAGTGAAGAAGAAATGCATCATTGATCAGTTTAATTGGCATATAAAAAAACCCATCTCAAAAGATGGGTTTTTTTATGTTTAAAATTTGGCGTAATCATTGCATTTAGAAAATTATGCTACTTTTTTGGTAAAAAACATCCAAATATATCTAGCAACAAGTAACTTTATGCATGATGAAGAAAACACTGTTTATAATTTGCACGGTATTGCCTATGCTCATTGTGGCACAGAGAAAGCCGAAAATAAAAGGTAATCGGTCAGTTATTGAGGTACGAGAGAGCTTACCTGCTTTTAATGCCATTGAATTAATGGATGATCTGGATATTGAGTTAAAAAAATCATTTGAGGAGGGTTATGAAATCACAGCTGATGATAATCTAATTGACGTTCTAAAATTTAAAGTGCAGGACAGTACCCTGATAATTTCTTCTTTCTATACCATAATGGCCAAGAAAAAATTGGAGATTGTTGTGAACATTAAAAACTTGACCATGGTTACGCTTCATGATGGTAAAATAGAATCAGATGATATTATATCAACAGATGAAATACATATAAGAACTGCAGGCCCCAGTAAAGTAAAGTTAAAGGCAAGTGGATTCATGGCCAGTTTAAATATGGAAGACAATAGTTATGCCGATTTAAATTTGGATGTAGATTCCCTTCAGTTAAATATGAAACATAGATCGGATGCCAAAATATATTCTGCAACTGGCGAAAAAGTGATACAACTTCAAGAAAATGCATCATTGGATATTGCGGGTAGTACAACATCTTTAGACTTAATGCTGTTGGGCAGTTCACGCTACAAGGGTGAAAAAATGCAGGCGGAAAATGTGAAAGTTTTAATCACAGGTTCAAGTTTGGCAAGAATTTATGCTGCCAGACAAATTGATTTGCAGTCTCAAGAGGATGCCAAAACGTATCTTTATGGCGAGCCGAAAATTATAATAGAAGAGTTTACGGGCACTTCGCAATTACTAAAGAAAAAGTCTGATTGAAGAACTAGTTATGAATGAAAATCTAGATCCCACACAAGCACATTTGTCGCCTGAGGAACTTGATATAGAAAGAGCCTTGAGACCTATAACTTTTGACGATTTCACAGGTCAGGAACAGGTGTTGGAAAACTTAAAGATTTTTGTTCAAGCCGCCAACCTTCGTGGTGAAGCTTTAGACCATACACTCTTCCACGGCCCACCAGGCCTTGGTAAGACAACTCTGGCCCACATTTTGGCAAATGAATTAGGTGTGGGTATTAAAATAACCTCCGGTCCTGTTTTAGATAAACCGGGCGATCTAGCTGGCTTATTGACCAATCTTGATGAGCGTGATGTCTTGTTCATTGATGAAATACATAGGTTGAGCCCCATTGTCGAAGAGTATTTGTATTCGGCAATGGAAGATTATAAAATAGATATTATGATCGAAACTGGACCCAATGCAAGAACGGTGCAAATAAACCTGGCCCCATTCACCCTAATTGGAGCAACTACAAGATCAGGTTTACTTACCGCACCAATGCGCGCAAGATTTGGTATTCAAAGCAGATTACAATATTACCACACAGAGCTTTTATCCACCATTGTAGTACGGAGTGCAAGTATTTTAAAAGTCCCCATAACTCAAGAGGCGGCCATAGAAATTGCCGGCCGTAGTCGCGGCACACCTAGAATATGTAACGCTTTGTTGCGTAGGGTTCGTGATTTTGCCCAAATTAAAGGCAATGGTAATATAGATATTGATATTTCAAGATTTGGCCTTAAAGCACTCAACGTAGATGCCCATGGATTGGATGAAATGGACAACAAAATACTGAGCACCCTCATTGATAAATTTAAGGGCGGACCAGTGGGTATTACCACCTTGGCCACCGCAGTATCTGAAAGTGCCGAGACCATTGAAGAGGTATATGAGCCTTTTTTAATTCAGCAAGGCTTTATTATGCGAACACCCAGAGGTCGTGAAGTTACTGAACTTGCCTATAAACATTTGGGCAAAACCAAAGGGGGTTTACAACCAGGATTGTTTTAACGTGACTTCAAAACATACACTTACCCAATTAATAAAAACCGAGGCAAAACGCTTGGGTTTTTTGTCTTGTGGTATTTCAAAGGCGCAATTTTTGGAAGACGAGGCACCAAGGTTGGAAAAATGGTTGAAAAAAAATATGCACGGTGAAATGTCATATATGGAAAACCATTTTGACAAACGATTGGACCCTACAAAACTAGTTGAAGGTTCAAAATCGGTTATATCATTATTGCTGAATTATTATCCAAATGAAGAGCAGCGGTCCAATTCATACAAGGTTTCTAAATATGCATACGGCACGGACTATCATTTTGTGATCAAAGACAAGCTCAAAGCATTGCTCTATCACATACAAGAAACCATAGGTGACGTTCATGGCCGTGCCTTTGTAGATTCTGCCCCCGTTTTAGATAAGGCATGGGCAGCTAAAAGCGGTTTAGGTTGGATAGGAAAACATAGCAATCTTTTGACCCAACAGGTGGGTTCTTTTTATTTTATTGCCGAGCTGATTGTTGATTTGGATTTGGAATATGATTCGCCGGTGACGGATCACTGTGGCACCTGTACTGCTTGTATTGATGCTTGCCCTACCCAGGCGATTGTTGAGCCCTATGTTGTTGATGGCAGTAAGTGTATTTCATATTTTACAATAGAACTTAAGAATGAAATTCCCACAGCGTTTCAAGGAAAATTTGATGATTGGGTATTCGGGTGCGACGTGTGCCAAGATGTCTGTCCATGGAATCGATTCTCGAAACCACATCAAGAACCACTTTTCAATGCCAATGCCTCCCTAATGGAAATGTCTAAAAAGGATTGGGAAGAAATTACCGAAGACGTTTTTAAAAAAGTGTTCAGAAATTCTCCCTTAAAGCGAACAAAATTCACAGGAATTCGGCGTAATATTAAATTTTTGAAATAAGGCTATATTATATTGATTTGATAGAATATTAGCCAACAAATCCTATAGAATGTTCAATGATATATTATAGAACAATAAAGAAAATACTATATTGAGACATTATTACAACCAACAAACAAAAGAACCAATCAAAATCTTCCATCCAGATTATGAAAATCAATAAACCCGCACTTAGTTTTTGGCAGATATTTAATATGAATGTAGGATTTCTTGGGATCCAGTTCAGTTTTGGGCTTCAACAAACAGCGATTAATCCAATATTCTCCTTTTTGGGAGCTCAGCCCGAAGATTTACCCATATTGAATTTAGCCGGACCGGTAACTGGTTTAATCATTCAGCCCATTATCGGTGCGATTTCAGACAAAACCTGGTCACCACGGTGGGGAAGAAGAAAACCATTTTTCTTAATTGGCGCTATCATAGGTAGTTTGT
>JABDND010000103.1 GCA_013001145.1 Croceitalea sp.
ATAGTTCCATTGCCAAGCCATGATTAATTTTAATATCCTTGGCCATTTTTCTCAAATCGCCCAATTTGGTATTTTCATTTATTTGAGAAAGCAACTGTTGTGCGTGGGTTGAAAGTTTCATATCAATTCATTTTTGTGCACTGAAAACATAAGTCCAATACAATCTATGTTTTACAATTAAAATGTGCTCTATTTCAAATAGGACAACGAATCAATTATTTTGGTTATAGAGGATTCAAAACGATGTTCTTATACCAGACCTCGTAGGGTTCTCCGGCATGGGTCTGCAGGCAAATACATCCCTTAGAAGATACATTTTCTTGTTCAGTAAATTTTGCGGTTGAAACACCGTTAATTTTTATTTCAAGGTCGGGACCATTGGCTTTGATATAGACCTCGTTCCATCCTTCGGGTTCAATGGTTCGCTCAACTAGTTCCTTATTGGCCACTGTGTAAAAAATGACCGGAAAGACTTCGGGTTTTGGGTATCGCGAGGTATCGGGACGGTTCTCATCAACCAGACTACCCCACAGCGGATAGATGCCGGTGGTATCGGCAGGGGTTATATCGGAAAATAGTGCAAGGGCATTCGCATCAATATATCCAATGTCCGCCTGATAACCCATTACTTCGTTTGAATTGGGAACACGTTTGGCCCTAAAGCTTATACCTCCATTTATTTTCAGGTAACTCGTTTTAAATTTAGCCTTCAATTTCAATTCAAAATTTTCATAGGTCTTTTTGGTGCAGAGGTAATAACTCTTATCAATGGGTTTTTTAAGGCTCCCACCGACAATGGCGCCCTGATCAACTCTAAAAAATGTATCTGACCCTTCCCAACCTTCAAGCGTTTTGCCATTGAACAATTTGTGTTCGTCTGTGCTTGAGCAAGCGGATAGCAATACCATCAAAGGAAAGCATCCTAAGATATTTAAAATGATTTTAACCATTGTTCCGATTTTTTTAGTCGGTCATGTACTGTTACAGCCTTAAGTTAAGGTTTTTGTATTGAGAACTCAAATTTGCATATTCGAGTGAATGCCTACTGGTTTAAAAGTCAGTAGGTAAATGAAGGCAAAGGTGGTAATTGGGGTTAAAACTTATTGGGTGATGTTAATTGTATAAAGGCACCTTTTAATTAGTTTAAGATAACTTCATTATCAGCAGTACGCTTAAATAGCATGCCCGATATGTAAAAAAGAAACGCAAAAAAACCGCTTAATAAGAATACGCCAAATACACTGGGCGCCCAAGAAATCTCTGATGGCGGCCAAATAAGTAATGCCGTTATCGGCACCAGCATCTGAACGCATGCCGCTATAAATAGGGTAGTGCTCATTCCCCTTGCCTTAAATCGGGCAATTAAAGAACCTACTAAACCAACAATAAAAACAGCCGCATACAGTAAATTGGCATCTTGATTTTCGCTTCCTATGAGCCCTACGGCACCATTTACCCAAAACAGTAAAAAAGCACCCAACAATCCTATAAAGAATGCCATTCGATAGGTCGTCTTCTTAGACTTTCTGGCAATAAGCTCATAGGAAAGGGCAACCCCCATCAATACCATACCCATAATAAAGAAATCGGTAAAGTCCCAGTTAACTTCATTGGTAAATCGCATGGCAATAAATGGAATAAGCAATGCACAAACCACAAAAGCAATCCAACCCGTAAGTCTTTTTTTGGATAAAAACATGTTCCAATTTATTGAATTTATCTCACTTCTTAAAATATCCCATTATGAAGTTTTTTATTCAAAACCTTTAGCTATAATAAGTTCCGCAGGTTTTCCTTGTGGTGAAAAATCTAAATCCATATAACTATTACGGGCTTTCCAGTCACTTCTTATTTGCCATATATGCACGCCTGAGAACCAGGGTTGTTCCCATACCGAGTTAAAAAAGGCCTGGTAGGCATTGGCTTGGGTTTCAAAAGACAATACCTTGCCCTGTTTGGCCGGGTCTTCAATCCAATGCCAGGGTTCAATGGCGCCATCGGCAATACTTCTGTACCCCATTTCTGTAAACACAATCTGTCTATTGAATTTTTTGTGTACTGCTTCCATAGCTGGTAAGTGGGCTTGCCATCCTTCAGAAATTTGCTCCACAGTAGGGTATTCATTCTTCACCAAAGGAAAGTAGGCCTGTATGCCAATATAATCCAGATCGTTCCAAAAGCTTATGTTTTCAAATTCGGAATACCAATTGGCAGCATAAATCAATTTACCGGAGTAAATTTTGCGGATGTCCTTTATTAGGGCTTTCCAGAATTCTGGTTTTTCCATTGTAAGCCGCGAAAATTCCACTCCTACACAAAACATTTCTGCCTTGCTTTGCTCGGCCACTTTGGCGTAGCGCATTATAAAACTACGATAGCTTTTTTGCCATATTTCCCAGTTTTCGTCAGTGGAGGGGAATACATTTGCCCGCCACTTGCCATCAGACGGATTGTCAATCCAAAGGTGGGGTTTGAAGAAAACTTTGAAACCGGCAGCGCGCACTTTTTCTATCCGCTTTTGCCATTTTGCGTTATGTTCAAGCGTATACAAACTATCGCCGTTGTTATGGGTGACCATGGCACTGTCAAAATCATTTTGAAAACCCCAGGGCACCATGGTGACCCACTCGATATTACTATCTTTTAAAGGTTGAAAATTTGTATCGTCATCAATTCCAAAATCATGGGCGCCCCTTTGTTTCTCCACTATTGGGGCTTCGGTTTCCACTTCCGATTGCGAATAAACCAGGGTAATGATCAATAAAACCAACGGAAGGAGAATCCAATATGTTGAACGATTTCTGACCGCTTTTTTCATAGGGCAAATAATTCAATTGGTTTTTGGCTTTTCGCTCTCTTGGCCTTCGGCTCGAATTTGAGTTTTATAAAATGCATTTTGGATTTGGTCATTTTTAAACCAGATTTTTGTTATCCTATTGAACTGCAATCACTTTCTATATTCATGCTTTACCCAATCTACTTCCATAACCCACTCACCGTTCATGGGGGAGTCTGTAATTTTGGCAAAATTTAATATAGCAAACATAGGCTCAGGATATTTGTCACCCTCGCCTAAGTTGCGGTAGACTTCCTCACCATCTAGCCGGTAGACCAAATCCTTTTCTTCCCATTCAACCGAGTACTCATGAAAATCATTAAGGGTAGCGGGAAAATTTCTTCTTTGACTTTGCCAGTCACCCTTATCGCATTCACCTAAACTTACAATGGCGCCTGTTGTGAACTCATCTTTCATATGGTCACCGTGGTGTTCAAAAATGTCTATTTCGCCAGAACCGGTCAAAGGCCAGCAAATAGTTTCATCTTCTTCCTGTACCGGAGGTTCATTGTTTTGGGCGCCAAGAAGCCACCAGGCAGGAAACATACTTGCTTCGCCATTGCTCGATAATTTAAGGCGGGCTGTCCATTTGCCTTTTACAAATTCCTTGCGGTTTTTAGAACAGATTCGACCAGCGACATATTCGGTATCGGGATGTTGGGTGCCATATTTGTCAAAATTATCACAGGGTTGTTTTTCGCCTATATGGACCACTTTTATCTTAAGGGTTCCGTCACTTACTTCCCGGGTTCCATATTCACCATCGGGCACGTAGCAATGACTCTCGTTATTTACCCAAATACGTTGGTCTTGCCAATTTTCGGCATTAAAAGTGTCAAAATCATCAAGGAAATTTACGGCCCATATTTCGGTCGCGGCCTGCACCTCTTTAGTTGCTTTTTCACCATTTTTACAACTTAAGGCAAGTTGTAGGCATACGAGGAGGATTACGGGTAA
>JABDND010000121.1 GCA_013001145.1 Croceitalea sp.
CACTTGTTGGAGAAAGACATCAAACCGTCTGACATCATCTCAAAAAAATCATTGGAAAATGCCGTAAGACTCATTACCGTTCTTGGGGGTTCAACAAATGCTGTGCTCCATTTCTTGGCCATTGCCAAAGCCGCCGAAATTGATTTTGGCTTGGATGATTTTCAGCGAATTAGTGATACGACACCATTTTTGGCCGATCTTAAACCCAGTGGTAAATACTTAATGGAAGATGTGCATCGTATTGGCGGTGTGCCCGCAGTCATGAAGTTTATGTTGGCGAAGGGCATGTTGCATGGCGATTGCTTAACCGTTACCGGTAAAACAGTGGCCGAAAATTTGGTAAACGTACCCTCAATGGAACAAGGGCAAACAGTGGTTCGTCCCTTAGACAATCCGATAAAGGCAACAGGCCATTTAAGAATACTATACGGTAATTTGGCATCAGAAGGCGCTGTGGCGAAAATTACAGGTAAAGAGGGGCTTCATTTTTCGGGTCCTGCCAAAGTTTTTAATGGTGAGTTCGAAGCCAATGATGGCATTAAGCAAGGCGTGGTCAAAAAAGGCGATGTGGTAGTCATTCGTTATGAAGGCCCCAAGGGAGGCCCCGGTATGCCCGAAATGTTAAAACCTACAGCCGCTATCATGGGCGTAGGCCTTGGTAAGGACGTGGCATTGATTACCGATGGTCGTTTCTCAGGTGGAACGCATGGGTTTGTGGTAGGCCATATTGCACCCGAAGCACAAGATGGTGGCGCTATTGCCTTGGTAAAAGACGGTGATATCATCACCATCGATGCCGAGCAGAACAGTATATCGGTCAATCTTTCGGAGTCCGAATTGAAAAAAAGAAAGAAAGTTTGGAAACAACCAGAGTTGAAGGTAAAAAAAGGAAGTTTATACAAATATGCAAAAACGGTGTCATCGGCCTCAATGGGCTGTGTGACCGATTTGCTATAACATAGGGCTTATGGAAACCTTAAAAGCACAAAAAAAGCAAACCAAGCAATCGAAGGCTATGAAAATATCGGGTGCAGAAGCAATTATTCATTGCCTATTGGCAGAAGGTGTTGATTTGATTTATGGATATCCAGGAGGGGCAATCATGCCCGTCTATGACGAACTCTATAAATTTCAAGACCGTTTAACGCATATTTTGACAAGACATGAACAAGGTGCCACCCATGCGGCCCAAGGGTATGCAAGGGTTTCTGGTAAAGTGGGCGTGGCGATGGCGACATCTGGTCCCGGGGCTACCAATCTGGTGACAGGATTGGCCGATGCGCAAATTGATTCAACACCGATGGTCTGTATTACAGGTCAAGTGCCCAGGCATCTGTTGGGCTCCGATGCCTTTCAAGAAACGGATATTGTGGGTATTTCCACACCGGTCACCAAATGGAATTATCAAATTACCAAGGCTTCGGAGATTCCCGAAATAATGGCCAAGGCGTTTTTCATTGCCAAATCAGGAAGACCGGGCCCTGTTTTGATTGATATTACCAAAAATGCCCAATTTGATGAATTGGATTTTACCTATGAAAAATGTGAAGGGGTACGCAGCTATACGCCGTATCCAAAGCCTAAACAAGCTGATCTTGAAGCTGCCGCAGAACTTATCAACATGGCCAAAAAACCATATATCGTTTTTGGCCAAGGGGTCATTTTAGGTGAGGCAGAAAAATAACTGAAAAACTTCGTTGAAAAAACGGGCATACCTGCTGCATGGACCATCATGGGACTTTCGGCCATGGATACCGACCATCCTTTAAATGTTGGTATGGTGGGAATGCACGGCAATTATGGGCCCAACGTGCTCACCAATGAATGCGATCTTTTGATTGCTATAGGTATGCGATTTGATGATCGTGTAACCGGCAGTTTGGATACTTATGCCAAACAGGCCAAAGTGATTCATTTTGAAATTGACCCAGCCGAAATTAATAAAAATGTTCATGCCGATGTGGCTGTTTTGGGCAATGCCAAAGATTCATTGACCCAATTGCTGCCATTGGTCAATAAAAATGAGCATAAGGCTTGGCGGGAAGAATTTGATAAAAAATATGACGAAGAATATAAAACCGTCATCAAAAATGATATAACGCCCACTAAACCGGGGTTGACCATGGGCGAGGTGATTGAAGAAATCAATAAAGCCTCAGGTCACAAGGCGGTGATCGTTACCGATGTTGGGCAGCACCAAATGATTGCCTGTAGGTACGCTAAGTTCAAACAATCAAAAAGTAATATTACCTCAGGTGGGCTGGGCACAATGGGCTTTGCCCTGCCTGCGGCTATTGGCGCTAAAATGGGTGCCATGGACCGTGAAGTGGTAGCCGTGATCGGTGACGGAGGGTATCAAATGACCATTCAAGAATTAGGGGTTATTTTTCAGCACAATGTACCCGTAAAAATAGTGGTATTGAACAACGATCACTTGGGTATGGTGCGTCAATGGCAAGAACTCTTTTTTGACAGCCGATATGCCTCTACGGTAATGACAAATCCTGATTTTGTGAAAATTGCCGAAGGCTATCATATTAAGGCCAAACGCGTATCGGAAAGAAAAGACTTAAGCGCCACAGTTCAAGAAATGTTGGCATCGAAAGACCCGTACTTTTTGGAGGTCAAGGTTGAAAAAGAAGATAATGTATTTCCGATGATCCCTTCTGGGGCCTCGGTATCAGATATTCGTTTAAAGTAATTGGTGATTGTATGGAAAAGCAGTGGTTTACCATATCGGTATATTCAGAAAACAATGTGGGCTTGCTCAATAGAATATCTGGTATCTTTTTAAAGAGACATATCAATATTGAGAGCTTGAATGTGTCAAAATCTGAAATTGA
>JABDND010000134.1 GCA_013001145.1 Croceitalea sp.
GGTCATGTCCGGCATTGACCCCCAAACCTTCTTTATGGGCGACTTCGGCAGCTTTAACAAAAGGTGCTATGGCATTGTGATTGCCTTTTGCATAGCCATGGGCAAAACTTTCCGTATAAAGCTCTATTCTATCTGTTCCCGTTTTGGCGGCTCCAAGAACCATTTTTTCAACGGGATCTACAAAAATGGAGGTTCGAATGCCCGCTTCTTTAAAGGTCGCAATAACATCGGTCAAAAAGTCTTTATGCATAAGGGTGTCCCAGCCGGCATTTGATGTTATGGCGTTTTCGGCATCGGGCACCAAAGTTACTTGCGTAGGTTTTACCTGCAATACCAATTGAACAAATTTTTCAATGGGGTTGCCCTCGATGTTGAATTCAGTAGTAACAATGGGTTTTAGTTCACGGGCATCTTTGTATTTAATATGACGTTCATCGGGTCTTGGGTGTACCGTGATACCTTGCGCCCCAAATGCTTCAATGTCTTTGGTATAATTGATTAAGTTGGGTTCAGTGCCGCCGCGTGAATTGCGTAAGGTTGCCAATTTGTTGATATTAACACTGAGTTTTGTCATTCGGTATATGAGGTTTGAGCGAACAAAAATACAAATTCGGCATGCCTTTTGCGATTTATAATTAGTATTTTGCACCAGAAATTATGACCATGAATATTCAACAACAGCTATTGAGCACCTTGCCCGTTCTTAAGGTAACGGACAGCTTGGACAAGGCCATTGCTTTTTTTGCAGATACTACCTATTCACATATAGCGGTGACCGATAAAAAAAAGTTTTTGGGATTGTTGTCGGTCAATGATATCGCTTGTTTTGAAGCCAATAAAAAAGTGGAAACATATAGATACGAGCTTGAGACTTTCTCAGTTGACCCTAAGACTTCGTGGCTTGATGTTCTGGAAATTTTTGCCCGAAACGAGGCGAATATCATTCCTGTGGTCAAAGAAACGGGCACCGTGGTAGGTTATTACGATTTAACAGATATTGTATCGGTTTTTATAGCTACACCCTTTTTTACAGAGCCCGGTGGCATACTGGTAGTGTCAAAAGGCATAAAAGACTATTCATTCAGTGAAATTGCCCAAATAGTGGAGAGTAACAATACCAAACTGTTGGGCGCTTTTATCACTAATTCACAAAATGATTTGATTGAGATAACGATAAAAATCAATTCTGCCAACCTCAATGAAGTCATTCAATCATTTAGACGCTATAACTATACAATCATTTTAGGTTCCAATGACGATCAGTTTATGGAAGACTTAAAGGAACGTTCTGATTATTTGGATAAATATTTAAACGTTTAAGATGAAAGTTGCCATTTACGGCCAAGCATTTCATGAACATGACTTTGAATGCGTGTTTGAACTTCTTGATGAATTGGAGAAGATCGATGCGACGGTATATATTGAAGCCAAATTTATTAAGTTGGTGGCGAAGTTCAAGCCACTCAAAAATTTTCCAACCTTTGCCCTTACCCATGGCTTGGACAGCACTTTTGATATGTTCGTTAGTTTTGGTGGCGATGGCACCATGTTGCGGGCGGTTACCTATGTTCGCGATTTGGGTATTCCCATAGTTGGGGTCAATACCGGTAGATTGGGCTTTTTATCAACCTTCAAAAAAGAAGATGTTCGCAAAGTGGTGACGGAATTTGTAGAGGGTGCCTATACCATTGAAGAACGCAGTTTGGTCGAGATACGTTTTGATGAAGAAATCTTGGAATTCGGCGATTTGAACTTTGCCTTGAATGAAATAAGTGTCAGCCGAAAAGACACGACTTCCATGATTACCGTAGAGACCTATTTAAACGACGATTATTTGACCTCTTATTGGGCCGACGGCCTTATAGTTTCTACGCCCACGGGTTCAACAGGATACTCTTTGAGCTGCGGTGGACCCGTAATTGCCCCTTCGGCAAAATCATTGGTGCTTACGCCAATAGCCCCGCATAATTTAAATGCAAGACCGTTCGTAATTGCTGATGATACCATTATCCGATTAAAGGTATCCGGCCGCGAGGAAAACCATTTGGTTTCGCTGGATTCACGCATTGCCATAATTCCCAATGGCAAAGAGATTGTAATTCAAAAATCAGACTTCTACATCAAAATGATCGAGTACAAGTCTGAAAGTTTTCTTAAAACACTTCGCAACAAATTATTATGGGGTCAAGACAGGCGTAATTGACCTTTTCATAAACAATAAATAGTCATTTAAGCAGTTTTAGAAAGAGAACATTATACGGCCTCAAGATAGTGTCAACATCTTGCAGTTGTTATATTTGCAGCTTTTATGAGGACATTCCTTTTCGCGTTTTTGTTTACCATTTTCACTGTTAGCGGCCAAACCTATGAAATAGGTGCTTTTGTTGGTGGCACCAATAACATTGGTGATGTGGGCAGAACCAATTTTATCTTACCATCAGGGGAAGCATTTGGTGCATTTTTTAAATGGAACTTAAGCAAAAGATATGCCTTTAGAACGCATCTATTAAATGGCAGCTTTACGGCTAATGATGAAAAAAGTAGTATGCCCTCGCGACAGCAGCGTGGTTACAAAATTAAAAACACCGTTTTTGAGGGGTCTTTAGGCATCGAATTCAACTTTGTAGAATACAATTTGCATAAACTGGGTCCAGCATTTACACCGTATCTCTACACAGGAGTCACTTATTTTAGATATGATTTTAATTATTTTGATGCCCAGCAGGTACAAGATATTAATCAAAAAGATGGTAGTTTCGCGATTCCAATGATTGTTGGTGCAAAATATCGTTTGAGTCAGGTTTTGATACTTGGATTCGAAATTGGGGCACGATACACCCTTACCGACAATTTGGATGCCAGTAATCCGGAAGGTTCTAATTTTGAACAGTTTAGATTCGGCAATATTTTAAGTGATGATTGGTATGTGTTTTCAGGTTTCACAATTAGCTATACCTTTGGGCGCAAACCGTGCCAAGACTGTTTTGCGGAATAATGAGTGACGAAACCCACATTGACGAAGATAGATTACCAAAGCACCTAGCCATTATAATGGATGGTAATGGCCGTTGGGCTAAACAACGTGGTAAATTACGTGTGTTTGGCCATGAGCATGGGGTCAACGCGGTTCGTAGAACCGTTGAAAACTGTGCCAGGCTCAAAATAGATTTTCTCACCCTTTATGCATTTTCAACAGAAAACTGGAACAGACCCAAGTTGGAAATACAGACTTTGATGAAAATTTTGGTTTCGTCATTGCGCAAAGAACTCAAAACATTTACTAAAAACAATGTCAAACTCAACGCTATTGGCAACATTGATTCTTTGCCCAAAAAAGCATCTGAAGAGTTAAAAGAGGTTATCTCAAAAACGGCTCATCATACAGGCATGACCTTAACACTTGCCTTGAGCTATGGTTCTCGTGAAGAGCTCAAATCGGCCATAAAAGAAATCAGTATCAAAGTTAAAAATAATATAATTTCGCCCGATAATATTGATGAAGCCGTTATAAATACTCATCTTTACACGCACGACATGCCAGACGTAGATTTGTTGATAAGAACTAGCGGCGAACACCGCATTAGCAACTTTTTACTTTGGCAAATTGCATACGCCGAATTATATTTTATTGACGTATTTTGGCCCGACTTTAGTGAGCAACATTTAGTGGAAGCAATAATCAATTACCAGAACAGAGAACGACGATTTGGAAAAACTAGCGAACAACTCAGTTGAAGGGTTAAAAAGAATTACTTCGAATTACATATCACTCCTACTACTATTATTGACTTTCCAAGGGACTTTCGCTCAAGAAACTTCACTTGAATCTGGTCAACAATATATTTTGGGTGGCTTGACGGTCACAGGTCTGCAGAGCTACAACGAGCAAACCGTGAAAACATATACGGGCCTACGTGTTGGGCAGCCCATCACCGTTCCTGGAGAGGAAATAAGTGCGGTCATCAAGAAATTATGGGCGCTTGAACTTTTTACGGACGTATCGATGTATCAAACTAAAATAGAAGGTGATCAGGTTTTTCTTGAACTCAATATTTTGGAACGTCCAACCCTTTCCAAGGTTACCATTTATGGAGTTAAGAAGCGTAAAATTGATGGTATCATTGACGATACAGATCTTAAAAAAGGGAAAAAGATAACCGAAAGCTTGATTGCCAATACGAAAGGATATCTTGAAAATAAATACAAAAAGCAAGGTTACCTTAATGCCAATGTAAACATTGCCACGGCCAAAGATACCTCAGACACCAATGCAGAAAGCATGGTCATCAATGTTAAAAAAGGCGATAAGGTAAAAATCAGCGAAATCATTTTTGAGGGCAATGAAAAAATTGCAGATAAGAGACTAAAGAAAGCTTTGAAGAATACCAAAAAGAAAAAGTTCTATAGATTTTGGAAAAAATCAAAATATATCGAAGACGATTACGAAGAGGATCTGGAAAACCTTATTGATACCTATGCAGAAAAAGGATACCGAGATGCCCGAGTACTTTCTGATACTTTTGTCAAAGTCAATGAAAATAATATCGCCCTTAAAATAAATGTTGAAGAGGGAGACAAATATTATTTTGGAAATATAAATTTTGTAGGTAACTCGGTCTACTCCGATCGTACCTTGAGTCAGGTATTGGGCATTCGTAAAGGTGAGACCTATAATGGTGTTTTGCTTAAAAAACGCATTGCCGATGACTCCAAACCCGATGCAGAAGATTTGACCAATCTGTATCAAAACAACGGCTACCTCTTTTCCAGTATCAATCCGGTTGAGGTTTCGGCCGCCAACGACACCATTGATTTTGAAATACGTATCATCGAGGGCAAAGAGACCTTTTTGGATCACGTTACAGTGGTGGGCAACGATAAGACCAACGACCACGTAATTTTTAGGGAACTGCGAACCCGTCCAGGTCAAAAATACAGTAAAGACAATATCGTACGTAGTGTACGTGAACTAGGGCAACTTGGCTTTTTTGATGCAGAACAAATTGTGCCCGATATCGAAAATCCTGACCCCAATTCTGGCACTGTAGACATTAAATACAGTTTGGTTGAGGCAGGGTCAAGTCAAATTGAACTGCAAGGTGGTTATGGGGGTGGCGGCTTTATAGGTACCTTGGGCTTGTCATTCAGCAACTTTTCACTTCAGAATATCTTTAACGGTGAATCCTACAAACCCGTGCCTATGGGCGATGGCCAAACATTTTCATTGCGTTTACAGGCCAGTAGAACCTTTAGGGTTTATAGTTTAAATTTTGCTGAGCCATGGTTGGGCGGTAAAAAACCCGTACGTTTTAACTTATCCTTCTCCAGAACCCAACAATTTTCATCACGGTTTAATAACAATGGTCAGATAGATGTTGACAAAGACCGCGGTTTTTCAATTACCGGAGTGTCCGCAGGACTTGCAAAAAGGGTTCAATGGCCAGATGATTTCTTTACAATTTCACATGCATTGGGCTACCAATTGTATGAGTTTAATGATTATAATATAGGTCTGTTCAATTTTGGTAACGGTTCATCAAACTCATTTGCATATACCTTGGGTATTTCAAGAAGCTCACAGGGGCCAAGTAGAATTTTTCCACTTACCGGTTCCAATTTTGAAGTGACCGCAAAATTCACACCCCCTTATTCATTGTTTGGCAGTAAAGACTTTAAGGCCATATCGAATGAAATAGACGAAATAACAGAAAATGCCAATGGGCAAACGCTTAGTTCAACAGACACCAACCGTTTGCAAGAGTTGGAGGAAGAGCGTTTTAAATGGCTGGAGTATTATAAAATTAAGTTCAAAGGAGATTGGTACACACGCTTGGTTGGTAAATTGGTGCTACGTACCAATGCAGAATTTGGCTTTTTGGGCAATTACAATAATGATATTGGCGATGTACCCTTTGAGCGATTCTTTGTTGGTGGTGATGGTCTGGGTAACTTCACGTTGGATGGAAGGGATGTAGTGCAATTGAGAGGTTACGAAAACAGTTCATTGACACCTTTTAGTGTCAATCCAATTACCGGAAGGCAAGAACAAGACGGAGGTACGATCTATAACAAGTTTTCAATGGAAATGCGTTATCCATTTACCTTAAAACCAACTGCTTCCATCTATGGCCTTGCTTTTTTGGAGGCAGGTAACTCATTTAACAATTTTAATGAATTTAATCCGTTTCAGTTAAAGAGATCAGCTGGAGTGGGGCTACGTATATTTATGCCAGCGTTCGGACTTCTAGGTATTGATTTTGGCTATGGGTTTGACGAAGACCTAAGACCACAATCAATAGGCAATGGACCAAGCGGATGGCAAACCCACTTCATAATTGGTCAGCAATTTTAACCAAATTGAAATATTCTGCCTTATTTAAATACTCTAATTCATTCATTTTAAATGATTTCAGTATTTTGGCACGATATTTTCTATGTAATTAGCGGAATTTAAAATGAAGACTAAAGCGCTTTTTTTAATTGCCATTTTAACAGGCACATTGTTCGGTACTGCCCAAAGGGGTGTTCGAATTGGTTATGTGGATATGGAATACATTTTAGAGAATGTAGAAGAGTATCGAGGAGCTACAGAACAATTGAATGCAAAAGCAGATAAGTGGAAGCAAGAAATTGAATTGAAGTTGAGCACCGTGGAACAAATGAAGAAAGATTTAATGGCAGAAAAGGTATTACTTACTGATGAGTTGATTGCTGAACGTGAGGAAGAAATACAAATTTTGGAAACTGAGGTTTTGGATTATCAACAAGACCGTTTTGGACCACAAGGAGATTTGATTTTGCAAAAAAGGTTATTGATTCAGCCCATTCAAGATCAAGTATTCGCAGAGGTGCAGAAAATAGGTCAAAATAAAAGATATGATTTTATTTTTGATAAATCTGCAGATGTTGTAATGTTGTACTCCGAAAAAAGGCATGACATTAGTGACTTGATTTTAAGAGAAATAGCTCGTACCAGAAAGGTAAGCAAGTCAAATAAAGACGAAAAGCTAAATTCTAGATTGGAAGAGTTTAAAGCCGAAGAAGCCGAAGTTGATGAAGAAATTAGCGAGGCTTTACAAGAGCGCCAAGAAAAGGCCGCCGCTGATAAAGAAGCAAAGGCCAAGGCAGCGACCGATAGGCGGGCAGAACAGCTGAAACTAAGGGAAGAACGGAAGAAGGCCTATGAGGAACGTCGCAAAAAGCTGTTGGAAGAACGAGAGGCCAAAAGAAAGGCCAAAGAAGATGAACGAAACGCGCCGGACGAAAAAGTAAAGGATTCAACGAATCAATAATAAAAACTGAACACTAAAAGTTAACACTCAAATTAAAGTTATTTAGAATTATGAAAAATGTAAAGAAGATTGTAGTTGTCATGTTGTTGTTTATAGCAGCTACAGGTTTTGTCAATGCACAGAGTAAGGTTGCCCATATTGATGTAAATCAATTACTGCAACAAATGCCAGAGATGATCGCTGCCCAAGCAGAATTAAAGAAGTTGCAAGAAACCTACAGGGCCGATTTGCAGGGCTCAATGACCGAATTTCAAAATAAAGCCACCTTGTACCGTAATGAGTCTACTGCAAAAACGCAAGAGGAGAACGAAAAGAGGGCTATTGAATTACAAGAAATAGAACGTAACATTCAAGGTGCCGAGCAAGCTGCAATGCAAGAAATGCAGAAAAAGCAACAAGAGTTGTTCGCCCCAATTTCCGACAAAGCAAAGGCAGCCATTGAAAAAGTGGCCGCTGCGCAAGGCTTTGATTATGTAATAGATGCATCACAAGGCGGAGGTTTAATCGTAGCTAAAGGCAAGGACCTTTTGCCAGAGGTAAAGCAAGAACTTGGCTTCTAAACATTGGAATACGTAAAATCAAAACCGCTCCGATACGCTCTGGGCGGTTTTTTTATATTTGAATATGGGCAATCCTATTGGCATTTTTGATTCTGGAGTCGGCGGTACCTCAATATGGAAAGAAATTCATCAATTGCTCCCCAATGAAGATACCATCTATTTGGCAGATAGTAAAAATGCCCCTTATGGTGAAAGGAGCAAAGAGGAAATTTTACAGCTTAGCATCAAGAACACACAACTGTTATTACAAATGGACTGTAAATTGATTGTTATGGCCTGCAATACGGCCACTACAAATGCCATTGAGCATTTGCGATTGAACTACCAAGTTCCTTTTATAGGTATAGAACCTGCCATTAAGCCGGCTGCACTACACACAAAAACCAAGAAAGTTGGTGTATTGGCCACCAAAGGCACTCTATCTAGCAGTTTGTTTCACAATACGACCAAACTGCATACTTCTGGAATCGAAGTCTTTGAGCAAGAGGGCCGTGGTTTGGTTGAGCTGATTGAGCAGGGTTTGGTGAATTCAGCACAAACCGAGACTTTACTTCGCAAGTATGTGGAGCCTATGTTGAATAAAAACATTGATTGCCTAGTGCTGGGGTGTACGCATTATCCGTTTTTGATACCCGCATTGTTAAAAATAGTGCCTAAAAATGTACAAATAATAGATTCTGGCCTGGCGGTAGCAAAACAAACAAAAGCCGTTCTTGAAAAGCATACGCTTCTAAATAAAAATTTGGGCCACGGCTCCAAACACCTTTTTTACAGCAATCAAAACGCTGACTTACTCAAATCATTTCTGAATGCAACAAATGCTGAGGTCGATTATCTTGATTTTTAAGAGACCTTTCTCACGTAGGTTAAATAGGTAAAATCAAATCGATGTCTTTCGTCTTTGGGGTGATACACTTCATTGATCAATTGCCAAACATTCGAATCAATTTCTGGGAAAAAAGTGTCCGCTTCAAAAGATTCATGAATTCTAGTTAATTCAATCTTGTTTGCAACGCCCATGGCCTGTTGGTATATTTCACCGCCACCAATAATGAAAGCTTGTTCATCTTGCGCTGCTATTTCTATGGCATCTTCAAGTGAATGAACCACAGTGCAATCAAATTTAGGTTGGTATGCCAACTCTCTGGTGATCACGATATGTTCCCTTTTTGGCAAGGCCTTGGGGAAACTTTCCAAAGTCTTACGACCCATAATGATCTTATGGCCCGAAGTCATAGATTTAAACCTTTTAAAATCATCCGGTAAATGCCACGGTAAGTCATTGTTGATGCCCAAAGCATTGTTTGAGCCCGCGGCGGCGATTATAATCAATTCGCTCACTCCTCTTTTTTTTTATTGATTATGGACAATGGAAAATCCGTTTCAATTTCCTTTTGTAATTCGGCGATTCGTTGTTTCTGCTTGAGCACCAATTTTTCACGTTGCTGTCTTTCCCAAGCCAATCCCATAAATTTCTGGGTCACAAAAACATTGATTATATGAATGACGAATAGAAACCCCCAAGCGGTTATGGCCCATAGAAACCAATCATACTCCTCACCATATTTGAAAATCTTATTGACAAGGATTAAAAAAACACTGCCTATCAAGAAAATGACAAAATGCAGATAAAGACGCTTTTTTTGCTTGATTCTTTTTTGTGCATTTTCCAACAGTTCGTGTTGCTCAATGCCAATTTCAGATTTGACTTTATCTTTGGAAAACATCTTTGCCTATCTTTATTTACAAAGATAATTCAAATAGATATAGCGGTATGGATTGGGATAAAATCAGAGAGCAATTTCCAGTTCTGGGTCGGGGCGTATATGCCAATACAGCGGCCACGGGACTTCTTTCTGATGGCCTACTTGAATGGCGGCAAGAGCACGACCTTGATTTTTTGATAGGAGGTAGTGAAATGATAAAGAACACTTATAAATTACTATCGGAAACAAGGCACAACCTTGCATTGTTTTTCAATGCAGAAAATGACAACATTGCCCTAGTGCCCAGTTTTAGTATAGGTCTTAATCTATTGCTCGAAGGTCTGTCTGAACAAGAGCGTGTATTGATGATCAAAGGGGATTATCCTTCCTTGGTTTGGCCTTTTGAAAATAGGGACTTTAACATTCAATATGTTGATATGTCGTCTAAGCTGGAAGAAGTGCTTTACAATACAATAGAAACAAAGAAGATTACCGTTTTGGCCTTAAGTATGGTGCAATGGTTGAACGGTATTACGATGGCGCCTAAATTTTTGCAACAACTAAAAAACGATTTTAAAGATTTGCTAATACTTGCCGATGGCACCCAATTTTGCGGGATGCAAGACTTTGACTTTAATTCGTCAGGGGTAGATGTGCTCGGAGCTAGTGGCTATAAATGGTTATTGTCAGGATATGGCAATGGGTTTTTTCTATTTAAGGAAGAGGTAAAAAATCGGTTTTCTTTGAAATCAAAGGGTTATGGGTCTGGCCGTAATGCACCTGAACTTGATCACAGGCGTACTTTTTGCAAACACTTGGAGCCCGGCCATTTAAGTTCTCTAAATTTTGGGAGCCTTAATTTTTCGCTCAAGTACTTAAATGCCATAGGAAAATCAAAAATATCAGAACAAAATGAAATCTTAAGCAAGCACGCAATGAATGCTTTTTACAATTTGGGGATGTTGGATGAGGATATTGATCCTTTTGGATTACATAGCACAATTTTCAAAATCAAGTCTCAAAATGGAATATTTGACATTTTAACATCAAAAAATATCGTTTGTGCGCAGCGTGGAGGAGGAATTAGACTGAGTTTTCACTTTTATAACACCATTGAAGAGATTGAGTTTATAGAAAATACTTTAAAAAAGGCCCGCTAAATTGCGGTCATGAACAAAAAAAGTCAGTTTTGTTGTCAATGTGAATAAATGGTAAACCTTATTTTGTCAAAATGATAAATCGTACCTAACCTATTGACTTCTAATAGTTTTATGTATTGCTTTGCACTGAATTTCATAAGAAAATTTGTTTACCATGGCAATTAAAAAACAGTATTTAAAAAGTAAGCCGGTTTGTAAAGTAACTTTTACAGTGCCTGCTGAAGAAGCTAAAAAAGTAGCAGTAGTTGGTGATTTCAATAACTGGAATCCTAAAGGGAGCTTACTTAAAAAATTAAAGAACGGAACGTTTAAAGGTACATTTGAATTACCTAAAGAAAATACATACGAGTTTCGTTATTTAGTTGACAGCAATTATGTAAATGATAGCGAGGCAGATGGCTATCAGTGGAACGAGTATGCCGGAACCGAGAATGCGGTTTTAGCAATCTAAAAACTTAAATCATTCTTGAAATTCATTTAACTCAAGATTGAAATCGAACAGAAAGAGCCCAATGGGCTCTTTTTTTTTGCCTATATCTTAAAATACAATATCTAAATTTCATTTTTTTTGGAGCAAGACGAATCATTTTTTTTCCACACTTACTGGTTAATTTTGCTCAACGACTGAATATAAATATTTGATGGCGCTAGGTGGTGTTACACGGCAACAGCACCTTTGATATGCGGATGCGGATTGTAATCTAGAAGTGTAAAATCTTCAAATTTAAAATCAAATATATTCTTTCTCTCCGGATTCAAAACCATTTTGGGAAGAGGTCTGGGATCACGACTTAGTTGCAATTCTATTTGCTCCAAATGGTTGTTGTAAATATGGGCGTCACCAAATGTGTGTATAAATTCGCCGGGTTCCAAATCACAAACTTGGGCCATCATTAAGGTAAAAAGAGCATAGGAGGCAATGTTGAAGGGAACCCCTAAAAAGATATCGGCACTTCGTTGATACAACTGGCAACTCAATTTGCCATTCGCCACATAAAACTGAAAGAAAGCATGGCAGGGAGGTAAGGCGGCCTTACCATTGGCTACATTTTCTGAAAAAGAAATGGAAGTATCTGGCATAACACTTGGGTTCCATGCGGTGACCAACATTCTACGACTATCCGGATTGTTTTTTAAGCCCTCAATGACTAACTTAATCTGGTCTATCTCCTCCCCATTCCAATTTCGCCACTGGTAGCCATACACAGGCCCTAGATTTCCATTCTCATCGGCCCAATCGTTCCAAATACGAACCCCATTTTCTTTAAGGTATCTGACATTGGTATCGCCTTTCAAGAACCATAATAATTCATGGACAATGGACTTCAAATGTAATTTTTTGGTGGTGACCATGGGAAAGCCTTCGGCTAAAACAAATCGCATTTGGTAACCAAAAACACTGATGGTTCCTGTGCCTGTGCGATCTTCTTTTTGATGGCCGTTTTCTAAAACATGTTTTAATAAATCGTGGTATTGTTTCATAGTTCTTCCCTATTTACCGCCAAATAGCAGTATTGTCCTTTATGTTTTTACGAAAATAAAATAAAACTGATTTTGAATTTCGAAATAAAAAACATGTTATAAATATTTATTAACGGGATACTATGGAGAGCAATCAACGTCTGATGACTTTGCGAGTAGCCATTGACTTGCCTTTAGATATTACGTGGACAAAATAGATGCCAGTTGGAAAACGCGACAGGTTAAATTCTACCGATCTACGCTTGCCATAACTTTCGCTAAACACTAATTTTTGGGAGGCATCAACGATTATAATTTCAATACCTTCCTTTTCTTCACCCAAGTCTATAGCGAATAAATTTGTGAACGGGTTAGGGTACAACTTTACTTTTGGCGCCGATTGTGTTTCCAAAAGCACAGTTTTATAATCAGGACCTGGCTGCGTACAGCTTATAATCGGGTTTGCATCATCTAAAATTCCATCGTTATTGGCATCTAGATACCATACAGTTTCAGGGTTTATTTCTGCGTCATTATCATCGCAGTCCGAAACAGGAATTTGTAAACTAGAATAACCCGAACCCGGACTGGTACAGCTTTCCGTAGAGGAAACGGCATAACCGTCCCCATCAGCGTCGAGGTACCAAGTGGATTCTTCAATAACTGATGAGTCGGAATCGTCACAATCGCCGATAGCCGTAATACTTTGAGTATAGCCCGAGCCCGGACTGATACAGCTTTCCATAGAAGAAATAGCGTAGCCATCCCCATCGGCGTCGAGGTACCAAGTGGTTTCTTCGTAAACATTGGCGTCGGTATCATCACAATCGCCGATGGCCGTAATGCTTTGTGTATAGCCCGTACCCGGACTGTTACAACTTTCCAAAGAGGAAACGGCATAACCGTCCCCATCGGCGTCGAGGTACCA
>JABDND010000146.1 GCA_013001145.1 Croceitalea sp.
TTATAAAGGTCTTCGAGTTTGATGGAACCCTTGCCAATACCCAGCGTTTCGCTTAGCGCCACTCCACTACTTTCGTGGCACATATTGGAGCAATCGGGCATATTATTGGTGCCAAAGGCACGCGCAAAAGTACCGTACAAAAATGCCGCTTCATTGCTGGATCTGCCCGAGGTATAAAAAATGGCCTCATCAGGTGAAGCAAGTTTTTTAAGCTTTGTGGCGATCATGTCAAATGCCCCTTGCCATGAAATAGGTTCGTAATGCATACTATTTTCGCGCAATACCATGGGCTCTGTCAATCTGCCCAATTTGTTGAGTTCATAATCGGTCAATTGCGAAAGCTCCTCCACCGAGTGTTTTTGAAAAAATGGTGTGTCTGTATGGGCCGTAGTGGCCTCATCGGCAAGGGCTTTGGCACCATTTTCACAATACTCTGCCACCTTGGAGGGCGACTCAGGGTCTGGCCAGGCACAACTTGGACAGTCAAAGCCATTTTTTTGATTCATTTGCAGCAGACTTCTCATGGCCCTCAAAACGCCCATTTCTTTAAACGTATGTCGCATGGCTTCTTTTACCCCAATGGGTCCGGCAGCATAGGTCATAGGTTCATCCAACCTTAAATCGGAAAATTTTGTGGAACCCGTAATGGATACCTTACGCTCTGTCATTGTTCTTTCTTCTGTTTTTGATATGCTTTTTACTTGGGCCGATTATTGTTGCTCAGCTGTTTGATTCTTGCAGTTTGGGATTGGGATAATTATCCGATTGATCTTCCATGGTATTGTCCAAACAAGTGAAATCTTTCTCGATTAATAAATTCAACTTTTTACCATGATTGAGCGGTTGTTCATGTTCAAAACCCACGCGATCGTTATTTTCCCAGTTTTGCGCCATGTTGGCCGGAAATACCATGGTAATGGTGTTGTTTGAAAAGTTGGCCGTTAGTTGTTGGGCCTGGGCATCCAATTTTACTTTGTAAATAAATTTGTTCGCTCCGAAAACCGTTTTTTCTTGAATGCTTCCTGTATTGCACAGGGTGGCCACCTCTGTTTTGGTGAGGCGGAACCTGACCGAATTTCCTTTGATCCTAATTTTCATGATGGCATATTTGTACCCTTAAATATACCTCAAATATTTAGTTATGCCTTGTCCCTCTTTTCAATTTGATGGGTCTTCTTTTCTTTGAATAAACGCGTGCTCGTCTTCATATCGGCATAGCGGGGGTCTTGTATATAGTCTTGCTTTTGCATTTTGATGACCTCAATGCTC
Source organism: Croceitalea sp. (assembly GCA_013001145.1). Taxonomy (GTDB): domain Bacteria; phylum Bacteroidota; class Bacteroidia; order Flavobacteriales; family Flavobacteriaceae; genus Croceitalea. The sequence continues at coordinate 1,270 of JABDND010000146.1, forward strand.
AAAAAGCCAAATTCACTGACCACCTTTCCGTAAAACCGATATATTCCTTTTCCCCTAAAAGGATATTGCGCTGCCACCGGTGGAAACAGCACCGTGTCAAACACCTCGCCATGTTGGTCCAACAAGGTGGCAAAATGCATTCGCTTACCCTTGTGGGTACTCGTGTTTTTAACTGTGACCAGGTAACCATAAATATCAATATGCCGATTGAGGTAACGCTCTAAATCGCGCTGGCCATGATTATTTTTTGGCGGGCTTGCCAGCAAATCAAATGGACTGCACAGATTGAAGCCCAACAGCTCCCACTGTTCAAAAGCAGTTTCCAAATGGGTGGTATCAAGTTTTGGTATTTTGAACTTTTGGTGTTTGGGCGGAAACAACTTTGGATGTTCCAATCGCGGGTTTTTGGAAAGCATGAGATGCGCCTTCCAAAGCAGTTCATGTTTGTTGATGCCCGTAAACCGAAAAGCTTCGATTCGAATTAAAATGGTCAGTTGCTCTATTGAAATGACCACCCGATCCAAAAATGCCTCCAGCGATGTAAAAAGTCCTTTTTCACTACGGTTCTTGACAATACGTTCCATCACCCGATGCTCCAAATCCCGCAAGTACATAAGCCCCAGATAAATATGCTTGCCATAGATGACATTGGTGCTGTAGCTTCTATTTACACAGGGCGCATGGATGGTGGCCCCCATCATACGGGCATCGTGCACATAGAATTCAGAACGGTAAAAACCCCCACCGTTATTGAGTACGGCCACCATATATTCCAGTGGAAAATAGGCGCGTAAAAAGAGGGTTTGATAACTTTCAACCGCATATGAGGCCGAATGCCCCTTGGCAAAGGCATAGCCGGCAAAGCTGGCCACTTGGTGCCATATTTCATTGATCAGGGTTTCACTATAGCCTTTTTTTCTGCAATTGGCCATAAACTTGTCCTGCACCTTCATAAACTCTTCACGAGAGCGGAACTTGCCACTCATTCCCCTTCGAAGCACATCGGCCTCGCCCAAGGAAAGTCCCGCAAAATGATGGGCCACTTTGATCACATCTTCTTGATAGACCATGACCCCGTAGGTATCGGGCATAATATCCAACATCACAGGATGGGCCTTTTCTTTGGTGCGGCCAGGGTTGCGGTGCCTAAGAATATATTCGCGCATCATTCCGCTCTTTGACACCCCGGGCCTAATAATGGAACTTGCCGCCACCAGGCCCAAATAGTTGTCGACTTCCAGTTTTTTGAGCAACATGCGCATGGCGGGCGATTCTACGTAAAAACACCCCATGCACTGCGCCGTTTTTATCAAATTATTGATGACCGGATCTTTCATGAACGCTTTCACATCATGAATATCAAAATTGGCCTTATCGGGCTGGTTTTGTTGTACAATTTGCAACGTATCCTTGATCTTGCCCAAACCCCGTTGGGCCAAAATATCAAATTTAAAAAGGCCCACATCTTCGGCTACCACCATATCATACTGTGTGGTGGGAAAACCCTTGGGGGGCAAAAAGGTAGCCGAAAAATAGTGGAGGGGCCGTTCACTGATCAAAATACCACTGGCGTGAACACTCAAATAATTGGGCATGCCGTGAATCAATTTCCCGTACTTGAAAATGAGTGATGTCATGCCGTCTAAGCGAGCGGGATCAAATTGCCCGGCACTAAGCAGATCTATCTCTTCTTTGGGCAGCCCAAACACCTTGCCCAATTCACGAATGACGCCTCGTTGTTTAAAAGTAACATAGGTGCCCACTAGGGCCACGTGCTCAAAACGATCAAAAATATACTGGGTCATCTCTTCCCGGTCGCGCCATGAAAAGTCAATATCAAAATCAGGCGGATTGGCGCGGTATAAATTGATAAAGCGTTCAAAATACAGATCAAGCTCCATGGGATCTACATCGGTGATACGAAGCAGGTAGGCCACAATACTATTGGCACCACTGCCCCTGCCCACATAAAAAAAGCCTTTGTTGCGAGCATGGGAGACAATATCCCAATTGATCAAAAAATAGGATACAAAACCCATTTTAATGATCAGGTCCAGCTCTTTTTCAAGGCGGTTTTCAATGGCCTTATCAACTTCTTGATAACGGTAGGGCATTCCCTCAGCGCAGAGTTTTCGCAAAAGTTCTTGGTCTTGCTCTTCGCTTTGGGTATAGGTTCTCAGGTTTTGGGGCTTGCGATTATCTGAAAAATCAAAATGGATGCTGCATGCATTGAGCAAACGCTCGGTGTTCTCAAGAATAAAACTATACTCACCAAAGACCTTTGCGAGATTCTCGACGGGAAACATTTTCTCTTCTTCATGGGCCTGCTCACTTTCTGGAAGTTTGCTCAACAGCACGTTGTTGTCTATGGCCCGCAACAGACGATGGGCATTGAAGTCACGTTTGTTGCGAAAGGTCACGGGTTGCTGCACCACCAATTTGTCTTTAAGTTTTATCAATCTTGAAAAAGGCAATCGACGCAAATCTTTGATTGAAATACCAATAAATTCGTGGGGCAAAAACCGATTTTGCTCATTGAGTAGTACTTTCTCAAAGGGATAGACCACATAGGCGTTTGTAAATGGCGGTGCTTGTTGGGGAATTTTAATTTCTTGGTGCAAATGTTCTGCTAAAAAAGTATTGAGCTCGTGATAACCTTTATTGTTTTTGGCAATGCCCACAAAACATTGTTCCACCCCATTTCTAAAATCAATGCCCAAAATGGGTTTTACCCCATACGTATGTGCTTTACGGACAAAGGTGAGGCAGGCCGAGGTGTTGTTGATATCGGTAAGTACCAATTGTTTTACATGCTTGTCTTTTGCCAATTGCAAAAGCTCCACTTCAGAGAAAGTACCAAAGCGAAGACTATAATAGGTATGGCAATTGAGGTACATAACTTATTGTTTACGATGTGCCAAAACCGTGGGGGGCTGCCCGTTAAATGGGTTCTGCATTCTGCCAATGGTCTTTGCCCCCATGGCCGAAGCACGAAAGACACAGCGGTCACCAAAGCGCTTGCGCACATGGTCCATTGCCTGGTATAGGTTCAAGGCCTCTTCGGTATCATCAAAAAGGTTGATCTGGTAATTGCCAGAGACCAAATGACTGAACCGAATGCCCACCAACCGTATCAACATTCGTTTGTTGTACAACAGGTTGAACATATCCAATATTTTGGGAATCAGAATATGGTCGGCACTGGTGTACGGAATGCGCAACTGCTTGGAATAGGTATTAAAATCTGAATAGCGAATCTTTACCGCCACACAGGCGGTCAATTTATCGCCACGCCGCAACTGATAGGCCAAATTTTCGGTCATGGCGATCAAAATGCCCCTTAATTTGACCATGTCAATGGTATCACGGTCAAAAGTGCGTTCGGTAGAAATTGATTTTCGGTCACAAAACGGAATTACGGGGCTGTTGTCAATGCCATTGGCACGTTTCCAAATTACCCTTCCGTTGGCACCGAGCACCCGCTGCATTATATCTATGGGCATTTGTTGCACCGTCAATATTTGGCGTATACCCAAGTTTCTGAGGGTTTGATAGGTCTTGTCGCCCACCATGGGTATTTTTTTGATGGACAGCGGCGCCAAAAAAGGCTTCTCATAGCCCAGATCAATCTTTAATTGGTTGTTGGGTTTTGCCTCATTGGTGGCCACTTTTGAAACCACTTTATTGACGGAAAGTCCGAATGATATGGGCAGGCCTGTTTCTTTGATGATCTTTTGTCGAAGCTCCGATGCATATTTATATGTACCAAAAAAACGATCCATGCCCGTGAGATCGGCATAAAACTCGTCAATGCTCGATTTTTCAAAAACAGGCACATCTTCTTTGATGATCTCGGTGACCAAATCTGAATGCTTGCTGTAGGTGCCTGCATTGCCCCGTATGACCACAGCCTCTGGACAAAGTTCCTTGGCCATTTTCATGGGCATGCCCGAGTGTACACCAAAGCCCCTGGTCTCATAACTACAGGCAGCCACCACCCCACGATCGCTGGTACCACCAACCAAAAGGGGCCTATGCTTCAATTCACTGTTGATGAGGCGCTCTACCGACACAAAAAAGGTGTCCAAATCTAAATGTAAAATGGTCTTGTTCACTAGTCTAAAAAATGGACAACTAATTTATGGATTATTTCCATTTATTTGGAATATTTCCTATTAAATATGTTCAAAAAAACAAAGCGGCAATGGATCTTGCTGAAGTACAAACCAATAGCATCAAAAAAGAGGTGCCGCAATATGATACATATCATAAAAATTGGAAGGGCATAGATTTACTTTTGGACTTCATTTTGATTGAAAAAAGTAAATAATACAATATGGAGACAGCAGAAAAAATCCAGACCAGCGTGTACCAATTTGGCAACAAAACTGCGGATGGAAATAGTAGAATGAAAAACCTCTTGGGAGGTAAGGGAGCCAATTTGGCCGAGATGAGTTTAGTGGGCATTCCTGTACCGCCGGGGTTTACGATAACCACCGAGGTTTGTACCGAATTCAATAAGCTGGGCAAAGAGGCCATTGTAAGAATGATACAAGATGATGTAGAAAAGGCCATTGCCAACATTGAAGATATAATGGGCGCCAGCTTCGGAGCCATTGAAAATCCGTTATTGATTTCCGTTCGTTCGGGTGCGCGGGTATCGATGCCCGGTATGATGGATACCGTGCTCAATCTAGGCCTTAATGATGAGGTGGTAAAGGGCTTGGCCGCCAAAACCAATAATGAACGTTTTGCATGGGATTCATACCGGCGTTTTATACAAATGTATGGTGGTGTGGTATTGGGCATGAAATCTGAATCAAAAGACGATATCGATCCCTTTGAAGAGATCATGGAACACTTGAAAGAGAAAAGAGAAATCCAATTGGATACCCAATTTACCATTCAAGATTTAAAAGATTTGGTCTATGATTTTAAAGATGCGGTAAAAAAGCGCACAGGCCACGATTTTCCAACCAATCCTTGGGACCAACTTTGGGGCGCTGTCACGGCGGTTTTCAATAGCTGGAATGGTGATAGGGCCGTATACTACAGGACCATGAACGGCTATCCTGCCGAATGGGGCACAGCCGTCAATGTTCAAGCCATGGTCTATGGAAACATGGGAGAAGACTCTGGTACAGGGGTGTGTTTTACCCGCGATGCCGGTACAGGAGAAAATGTATTCAACGGCGAATATTTGATCAATGCCCAAGGCGAAGACGTGGTTGCAGGGGTACGAACACCCCAGCAAATAACCAAATTAGGGTCCCAACGTTGGGCACATTTGGCCAAAATTGATGAGGCCGAACGTGCAGAAAAATATCCGTCATTGGAAGAATTGATGCCCTCTATTTATAAAGAACTCCATCAATATCAAGAAATACTTGAAAAACATTATTCTGATATGCAAGATATGGAGTTCACCATACAACAAGGCAAATTATGGATTCTTCAAACCCGAAATGGAAAACGCACGGGGGCCGCTATGGTAAAGATTGCCATTGATCTGCTCAAAGAAGGGCTCATTGATGAGAAAGAAGCTTTAATGCGCATAGAGCCCAATAAATTAGATGAATTGCTGCATCCTATTTTTGACCCCAAAGCCCTTAAACGAGCAAATATTATTGCACAGGGCCTTCCGGCTTCACCAGGAGCTGCCACAGGTCAAATCGTTTTTTTCGCCGATGAGGCCAAAACCTACAAAAACACCATTTTGACCCGTATAGAAACTTCACCAGAAGACTTGGAGGGCATGAATTTGGCCAAAGGAATATTAACCGCTCGTGGCGGAATGACCTCCCATGCAGCAGTGGTTGCAAGGGGCATGGGTAAATGCTGTATCTCGGGTGCAGGCGCCTTGAAAATTGACTATAAAAAACGAACCCTGACCGTCGATGGCAAAGAATACCATCAAGGTGATTGGATATCATTGAACGGCTCTACCGGTAACATCATTGAGGGCAAAGTAGCTACCAGCGAACCTGAGCTCAGCGGTGAATTTGCAGAGATTATGGCCCTAGCAGACAAATACGCCACCATGGCTGTAAGAACCAATGCCGATACGCCCAAAGATGCGCGCATTGCTCGAAATTTTGGGGCTCAGGGCATTGGCCTAACAAGAACAGAACATATGTTCTTTGAGGTAGATAGAATCAAAGCAATGCGCGAAATGATCTTGGCAGACACCGTTAAAGGCAGAAAGCACGCACTTGAAGAATTATTGCCCATGCAGCGCAGTGATTTCGAAGGCATATTTGAAGCCATGGAAGGTATGCCAGTAACAGTAAGACTGTTGGACCCACCGTTGCACGAGTTTGTTCCGCATCAATTGGCTACCCAGAAAGAATTGGCGGAAGATATGCACATTTCGCTCATGGCAGTCAAAAACAAGGTTGCCGAATTACATGAATTCAACCCAATGTTAGGCCATAGGGGGTGTAGATTGGGAAATACCTATCCTGAAATCACCGAAATGCAGACCAGGGCCATCATTGAGGCGGCTATGAATTTAAAGGCTAAAGGCATAATCTCCAAACCAGAAATTATGGTACCCCTTGTAGGCACGGTCAATGAATTTGTTGAGCAAGAAAAAGTTATCAGGGCAACTGCGCAAAAGGTTTTTGAAGAGTATAAGGACAGCATTGAATTTCATGTTGGCACCATGATCGAAGTTCCCAGGGCGGCAATCATTGCTGATGCCATTGCCGAAAAGGCCGATTTTTTCTCATTTGGAACCAATGATCTTACACAAATGACTTTTGGTTACTCGCGTGATGATGCCGGAAAGTTTCTACCTATATATATTCAAAAGGGAATTTTAAAAGTTGATCCTTTTGAAGTGTTGGATAAAGAAGGAGTAGGCCAACTGATACAAATGGGAACCGAAAAAGGCAGAAGGGTAAAACCCAACTTTAAAATTGGTATTTGTGGTGAACATGGTGGAGAACCTAGTTCTGTCGAGTTTTGCCATAACATCGGTATGAACTACGTAAGCTGTTCACCATTTAGGGTACCCATTTCAAGAGTGTCAGCTGCACAAGCAGTCATTAAAGGTAATCGATAAACATTATAATTCATCTGGGGCTTCGGCCCCAGTATTTTCTTAAACCCAACCACATCTTTTTGAAAAATTGGGATAAGTATTTATAAAACAGCCTGTTAAAATGGCTTATGTGTAACATAGGTTACCAAGATTTCCCACTTTCATGACATTTGTCATCCTTTATTGAGTATGCGAAAAGTACTTTTATTCCACAATTTGAAGGATAACCTAAAACATGCAAGTGATGAAAAATTTAGTCATATTGGGAGCGGGCACTTCAGGTACCATGATGGCGAACCATCTGGTTTCAAAACTGCCCAAAAAGGAATGGAAGATCACAATTATAGATCAGTATAAGACCCACTACTACCAACCGGGATTCTTATTTCTTCCTTTCGATATCTATACCAGCAAACAGGTCAAGAAAAAAGGGGCGAAATTCATCCCTAAAAGTGTACGTTATATTCAAGAGAAGATTGAACTTATTGAACCTTCGAAAAATAAAGTACTACTTGAAAAAGGGGAAGAATTACCCTATGATATTTTAATTATCGCCACAGGCACCAAAATAGCACCTGAAGAAATTGAAGGCATGGATGGCCCCAATTGGTATAAGAACATTTTTGACTTTTATACCTATGAAGGAGCCAAAGCGCTTCGCGATAAACTAAGAGAATGGGAAGGAGGCAAATTGGTGGTACACATTACCGAAATGCCCATTAAATGTCCTGTAGCTCCTTTAGAATTTGCGTTTTTGGCCGATTCATACTTCAAAAACAAGGGTATGCGTGAGAAGGTTGACATCACCTTCGTAACCCCTTTGGGTGGCGCTTTTACCAAACCCAAAGCGACTAAGGCCCTACACTACCTTTTGGAAGAAAAGGGAATAAAAGAAGTGACCGATTTTAATATTGAGCGTGTTGATTATGAAAACAATAAAATTATAGATTATGCAGAAACTGAAGTTCCCTATGATTTATTGGTTACCGTACCTACTAATATGGGAGATGCTTTGATTGAGCGCTCCGGATTGGGCGATGACCTCAACTATGTACCCACCCACAAGGCCACTTTGCAGAGCAAGGTCCATGAAAACATTTTTGCTATAGGCGATGCGACCGATTTACCAGCGTCAAAAGCAGGTTCTGTAGCCCACTTTGAAGCCGAAATATTGACCGAAAACATACTGCGCTACATTAAAGGAGAGCCTTTGAAAGAAGACTTTGATGGACATGCCAATTGCTTTATTGAAACCGGGGATGGCAAAGCACTATTGATCGACTTTAATTATACCCAAGAACCCGTTGAAGGAACATTCCCATTCCCTGGAGTTGGGCCATTGCAATTATTAAAGGAGAGTAGAACCAACCATATGGGTAAAATGGCTTTCCGCTGGGTGTATTGGAACATGTTGATCAAAGGCATTCATATCCCTTTTGTGTCTGCTCAAATGAGCACCAAGGGAAAACAAATTGAACAAGTAGAATCTTAAAATTAGTATATCATGAAAAAAGTCATAGGACAAAAAGAAATAGATGTAAATGAAGAGGGGTATTTAGTAGACTTCAAACAATGGGATAGGGAGGTCTGTGAGTGTATTGCGGGCGAATGCAATATTGTAATGACCGAAAAACATTGGGAAGTCATTGAATACATTCACGACAAACATGAAAATCAAGAACCCTTGTCTATAAGGGGCATCAAAAAAAGTGGTGTAATCAACATAAAGGAATTCTATCAGTTGTTTCCGGGAGGTCCCCTCAAAAAAGCAACCTTGATAGCAGGTATTCCCAAGCCCAAGAGTTGTATTTAGTGCCACTTTTTTATCAAAGAAAGAAGTTTAGAAGGGTAATAATACCAAATGATATTAAAAACAAAATCATGAGCGAATCAAAAGTCAAAAAGATGCTTTTTATACTTTCAAAAGGGACCATTGAAAATGCCTATGCGGCCTTCGTTATGGCCAATGGTGCCCGTATGGAAGGTATAGAATCTGAAATATTTTTTACCTTTTTTGGATTGGAGGCCATTCAAAAAAAGAAACTGGAACATTTACGAGTGGCCACCGTTGGTAATCCTGCCATGCACATGCCAACAATGTTGGGCGGTCTTCCAGGTGTTGAAGCTTTGGCCACCAAAATGATGAAAAAAGAAATGGAAAAATTGGATATGCCCCCCATTGGTGAATTTTTGGAAATTCTTTCCGATTCAGGATGTAAGCTATGGGGCTGTAAACTGGCCATAGATATGTTCCATCTTAAAGAAGAAGATTTGATAGATGAACTTGATGGTATTTTAACCATTGGTGATTTTTACAATAGGGCCGACCAAGATGGCACCCATTTGCTGTTCATATGATCTACATAATTCTATTTCGTTAGATTACTATTGATGCAAATAAAAGGCGACACCAAATTGGTGTCGCTTTTTTATTGATGTCGTTTCTTTTCCCTTATTGATTAATTTGTGTTGATCTCTTGAAAGTATAATGTACCCCTACCATGAACATAGAGGTCGTCATATCATACGCAACTTCACTTCCTGGTATTGCACCATAAGGGGGAGAATCAGAAATAAACTGCGGGTTAAGCACAGGGCCCGAAGTGGCATCACCACTTGAACCATAATGAAAGACAGCATCAAAACCTAGGTTGGCGCTGGATTCATAAGAAAGACCCAATTGAAACGCATTCTTGATGATTGCCGTCGCTGGAATGTTGAAGAAGGCCACATCGCTATTGATGGGATTGGAACTATAGGTATATCCTATTCTGAGTGGTAATTTTTGAATGCCCTTATACTGGATACCGGCAGAAATAATATTGATGTTTTCCCATCCGAATCCTGTTACCGAAGCTGTTGGTGACCAGCCTGTGGTTGAAAACCCATCTGTGTTTTCATAGTCCACCAACCTATAGTCCAACGCCATATCTATAGTACCCAATGAATAACCCACACCCAATGAGAATATAGCAGGATAATCCATATTAAAAGAATTGGTTGCGGTTGTATTATCCAAATAAGTGTTATCAAATTCAAAATCACTGAAATGTTGTGTGGTCTTATAGGACGTACCAGCTTTAAATCCTGATCCAGAATCATAGAAAAACCCAATTTGCGCACCAATACCAAAGGCACTGGCCTTATCGGTCGAAGGATATCCTGCTTGGGTAGGATTGGCCGTAGGGTTGGGCATAAGTTCCAAGGTGGCATAATTAAAATTCGGCTGAACACCAATTGAAAAATTATCCGATAATTCATACGCGTAGGCAAATCCTACTTGCAAGAGAATATAGTTAGATTCTATACTTCCAAAGCCACCCGAACTTTGTGGTAAATTAATAGGGTTGGTCGCGCTTTCAGGAAACGTAACCCCAAAACCACTAATTCCGAAGGCCGAAGCTCCAAAAGTATGTCGGCTATTTTCTTTGCTCCAAACCATGGCCAAAGCCGGTAAGGGTGAAACCCCTCTGTCGTCTTCGGTCACACCACTAAAAAAATTACCTGTTGGCTGACCATTGCTATCAAATTCAGGTACTGTTGATCTCAATTCCGGTGACGAAAAAAATAACCCCAAGTCAAATTTTAAGGTATTTTCATCAAAAACAGAAATTGCCGCAGGGTTCCAATGTAGGGCTCCCGAGATATCCAAGGGTTGAGCGGTCGCGGCTCCTCCCATTGACATGTTTACAGCACCCACCCCTTGCATAATATGCCCTGCTTGTGAAAAAAGGGCAACAGTAAAAAGCATCATACAACTCAAAATACATTTTCTCATATCTTTTTAAATTTAAAATTGATTTTCATTGAAACTAATCTTTCTTAAAGGCCTTAATAATTTTGAATTATTTAAAAAAGCTTAGAAAGTTAACCTATTAATTATCAATTATTTATGATAATTATCATAGGAATAAATATCGACCGTTCTAATTTTACAGTCTCAAAAAGTTCTAGCAAAAACCAGTTAAAAATGAAACCCCCATTCTAAGAAATATGGGGGTTTAAATTGCCATGGGCGCCAATCACCCTTGGAATACATAAGCGGAATTAAATATCAATGATAAATGACCAGGAAAATGCAGATAGAATAAACAGATGCCACTTTGCTTAATATGGCCCTTAATTTCCTTCAACATAACTCCAACTTCTTAATCAAGGGCCATTACCAAACATAATGTCATATTTTTAGTTCATCAAATGACTTTTTTACCCGAGTTGACCAAACCCGTTTTATCCTTTTCTGAACTTTGTTCATAAGCAATTATGTTCCCAAGTTTGCTCTTGTCAATGTGCTTGCTTATAAAGCCCCTACATAATACTTTTTCAAGCGACTTTTCAATATCAAGACTTGAACAAGAAGAAGACAACATATAAATAGGAATTGGATTGTTGGCGAAATGTTGGCTCAACATGAGTTCATCCAATAATTGAAAGCCATCTAGTTGTGGCATATTTAAATCCAACAAGATGAGTTGCGGCACAAAACTTGACTTTTCTGACCTCTCAAAATCTAAAATGGTTTTCAAATACTGTAGCGCTTCAATAGGCTGGTATATAATCTTGGTCTTAATGTTGCCATTATATTCTTTGATGACCCGATTTGTGATATATGCATCAATTTCGTTGTCATCTATAATCAAAATTCTTTTAATTTTTGTCATATAAAATTGATTACCAATTATCATCTTCTTGCGTTGAAAGATGGAAAGCCTAAAAGGATTTAGGCATACATAATTTTGTAATCTTCGGTGGTATTTTCTAATCTAAAATCGTCGATTAAATTGTTTTCATAGATGGATAGGTAGTGCTCCATATGCTCATTCCACGCAACAAGTAATTGTGAATCAAGGTTTACCCCAAACGTTTTTTGACATTTGGAACATTTTAGCTTCATGATGGATGCATCATATTTTTTATCAATGATATAGTGATGCCTCTCTAATCTTCTACATTTCATATGAAGCCAATTATTTATTGATTTCATCATTGAATTTAATAGTGGCATAACGCTTTATTTTAGAGGTTTAGGGGAACTACCTTCTTTTTATGTTTTCACATGGTTGCTCAATTTTTATTAAAGACAACCTTTTATATTCACATTGTTTTAATCATAACCGACCTTAATATCCTACACGGATTAAAACTATATTCAGAATTACTTCCGCCTTTTTAGGCAGTTATATTTTCTTACAATAAAATTAGAATTATCAACTTACATATGTGGTTAGGGAATCATCAAAAATCACGGTGGTCAATACTACATTTTTAATGTGGTTTTCCACAATGACCCTTGCGAATTTTCTGATAGTTGATAAAAGGAAAGAGGTGTTCTAAATGAGATTATGGGCCTAAAGGGTCAAAACTCCATTTTTTATGGCCCAGACAATAAGTTCCGCTTTGTTATGGGTACCCGTCTTTTTCATGAGTTGAACCTTGGCAGAATCAACACTTTTTTTGCTCAGCTTACTGTTATTGGCCAGCTGGTCATAGTCGTATCCGTGGCTCAATAAATGAATGATTTCAATTTCAACATCATTTAATTTGGTGCTCTTTTTAATATCGGCAAGGGCGTTACTATCAAGCTCAGCGATTTCAATGGAACTTACCCTTAGCAGAGCATCGGGCAAATAATAGTTATTTTGCAATACCTCATTGATGGCGTTTTCCAACATGGTCTCAGGTGATTGTTTCAAAACGAAACCCATGGCACCTGCCTTGATCATTTCATAAAGATACTTACGATCCGTATGCATGGACAGAGCAATGATCTTAAGGTCGGGGTCTTTGTTCAATGCCAATCTGGTCATTTCAATACCATCCATTTCGGGCATATTGATATCGGTAATGACTATGTCGGCTTTGATTGTGCCAATATCATTGATAAAATCAATGGCCTTATCATATTGACCTACCAATTCAAATTCATCTAAATTGGCTATAAACAGTTTTATGCCTTCTAAAGCGATTGGCAAATCTTCAATTACAACGATCCTTTTCATTAGATTATTAATTGGCCGTTTTGGCCATTAGTATCATTCTACATTCTTCCGCACAATTCTTTTGCCAGCAAGCCCGTACCTAACTGTCTAAAATTACTTTGGCGTATTTGGTTTTTGAATGAAATTTAAAGGGTTTTGAACTAACCCATGAAACCATCCATTACCTAGCGATAATAGTGAAATTAATGAATTCGTCCTTAAATTTAGTTAAGTAATCCTCATGAAAAATGTGGATTGCCACCATTTTTATGAAAATGTAAGAAAGTTCTAAAGAAGTGTGTAGGCCATTTATTTATCTAAATGACGACAACCTTGTTTTTAATGGCCCAGATAATCAGTCCGGCATTATTTCGTGTATTTGTTTTTTCCATTAATCTAGATTTGGTGGTCTCTATGGTTCTCACACTTACAAACAACTTATCTGCCAATTCTTTGTTGGTGAGACCTTGACAAACAAGGTCCAATAACTTGCTTTCCCTTTCGGTGAGTTTTAGAAATTTTTTTCGTTCATCAATAATTTGATCCTCTATGTTTTGCATATCTATAATGACCGACCGTAAAAGTTCTTCTGAAAAATAATTTCCCCCTTTATAAACTTCTCTAATGGCATTCTCTAATTTATCTGTGGGCGATTGTTTAAGTACAAACCCTTTGGCCCCTGCTGTGACCATTTCATAGTAATATTTACGGTCATTGTACATGGATAGGGCAATGATTTTCAACTCAGGATTGACACTCAATGCCATTTTGGTTGCAGTTACGCCATCCATAATTGGCATATCAATATCGGTCAGTACTACATCAACTTCCAAATTCGCCATATCAGCCACAAAATCTTGGCCATTCCTGTATTCACCTACTATTTGAAAATCATCAACATTATTGATCAACAGTTTTATGCCCTCCAAGACTATTGGTAGGTCTTCAATTATAACTAAACGAACCATGTTCTGTTTTTTGAATTTTAATGTTCACTTTGGTGCCACTATCATTTGATGAGGTAAAATTATATTTTCCGCCTATTTTATGAATTCTGGTTTCTAAATTCAATAACCCAAAGCCTGTGTTTGCTTTCTTTATTTTTTCGTAATCAAAGCCCTTGCCATTATCGGCAAAAGTAATTTTAATCTGTTGTTTGTTTTCTTCAAAGACAATGCTAATTTGCGAAGCCTCGGCGTGCTTTATAGAATTGTTAATGAGTTCGGTGAGCGTTCTATACAAGGTAAAGCCCACAATATCGGGCAAGATGTTCTTAAGGTTGGAACTAATCTTGAACTCTACATTTGAAACTTCTTGTAAGCGTTCAATAAATGATCGCACGGCATGAACCAAGCCATATTTTTTCAATATATCTGGACTCAGGTTGGAAGAAATTTCACGTATGCTCTGCATGGCATCTTCGAGGAGGGTATAGGTTCTATTAATGTAACCTTCTTGTTTTTGACGATCTTTTTCTTTTAACAAGGTGTGCAGATAAATCATACTTGTAGAAAGGATAGGCCCCAAACCATCATGTAGTTCTTTGGCGTAACGTGCCCGCTCTTTTTCTTCTGCCTGCACCATACTTTGGAATATTTGTGTTTCGGCCTTTTTCAATTTTTCTTCGGCCTCAACTATTGAGGTCATATCCATATAAGAAACAATAAAAATGTCCCTATCGGCCAAAAAAGTATTGGTTGCACTGATCAATATGTGCTTAATATTGCCTGCTGCATCGCGCATATCCAATGGGTAATCTTCAAGCTCACCTTTTTCATTGGCAATTAGCAAAGCTTCTTTCAATTTTGATTCGTCAACGGCAAGTGCATTGTCTTCCAAATCTAAACTCATGGCCTCATCGTGGGTGAAACCAAAAAGACTGCAGAATTCTGTGTTGACCTCCAAACGTTCTCCATTTTTAATGTTCACAACGGCAAGAGCAACGGGAGAGCTATTGAAGGCATTATAAAATTTGGTCTCACTTTCTTTTAATTTTAACTCGGCCAGTTTTCTTTCGGTAATGTCTGTTGAGGTTGCCCATATATATTTTAAATAATTGTCTTCAAAAACCCCATGCCAATTTTCAAGGGTAAACTTCATTTTACCATTATCCAAAATTTGATAGGCTTCAAAATTGGACAATTTATAGCCATTTTTTATAAAGGTGTTATATACGCCATCATATGTTTTCTCTTGGACAAAGTCGATGTACTTTTTACCAATGACCTCGCTTTTGTGTTCCCTTTCAAATAGCTTGACCACAGCATTGTTACAATCCAAGCAAACTGAGTTATACAATAAATCGATTTGTTTTTGCAATGCTATATCGCTTTTGACCCCACGTGGCACCTCCCAGTAGGATACCACCTCTGACGAGGTATTCATGAATTGTGAAAAATACAATTGCTTTTTTTCAAATTCCTTGCGTTCACTTATGTCTATGGCCGTGGTAAGTGTAGCAGGTTTTCCATTAAATTCAATGATTTTGGCATAGAGTTCCATCCATTTAATTTTGCCTGTTTTTGTTACCAATCTAAATTCATATTTAGGGTCAACGGCCTCCCCTTTCATTCTTTTGAAGGCAATTTGTTTCACCCTTTCCTTATCATCATCATGAACAATATGCATAGGATTCATTAAGAGTGATTCTTCTTCGCCATACTCTGTGATTTCTTCCCAGAACGTGTTTACATAAGCCACCCCAAACTCTTGATCAAAAGAAAAAATAGCAATGGCCACTTGGGCCGTATTCGCCAAATTCCTAAATTTTTCTTCACTGGCTATCAAGGCCAGTTCAGCATTTTTACGTTCCGTATGATCTTTTGATGTGGTCCATAAATAAGTCAGTTGCCCCTCTTCTATTACCCCATACCAATTACCCAAGGCATATTTTCGGGATCCATCATTTAGTACATGCGTGGCTTCATAATTGTTCAGTTTATACTTGTTTTCAATAAAGGATCTAAGTTGATCGTCAATGGATTTTTCCCTAATAAAATCAATATACTTACTACCAATAATGGTTTCTTTTTCCTGCTGGTTGGTAAAATTGAGCAAGGCATGGTTGCAATCCACCAAGGTAGCTTCATAGATAAGGTCAATCTGCTTTTTTATGGGCAAGTCTGTTTTAAGACCAGCCGGCATTTTCCAGTAAGACACCAAATCGGTAGAAGTATTCATGAAGTTTTTAAAATACAACTGTTGTTGTTCTAACGCTTTTCTATCTGTAATGTCAAGTGAGGTGGTGAGCAAAGCTGCTTGATCTTCAAAAACTACCAAATTGGACCGCACCTCAACCCATTTAATTTCTTTGGATTTGGTGACAATCTTCATTTCATATTTGTCGGGTGGGGTTTTGCCTTGCAATCGTTCTTGTGCCCTTTTTACAGTCAGATCTGCATATTCTTTGTGCACCAAAATAGCAGGCTCCAAACCTATGGCTTCTTCTTGGGAATAACCGGTTATCTTTTCCCAAGTTTTGTTTACATATTCAAAGCGAAGTCCATTGTGTGAGGTAATTATTGATATGCCCATTTGAGCCGTATTGGCCAATGTTCTAAATTTTGATTCACTGGTTCTCAATGCATCTTCCACGCTTTTTTTGTCGCTTATATCTGATAAGATGCTCAGATTAAAGTTTTCACGAACACGAATTGCATGATATTGAACTGTTTTGGGTTTGTTGTTGGCATCAAGGAAAGACCATTCGCCCACTTCCCTGCCTTTTTGCACGTATTCATTATAACGTTCGGGCACATCATCATTGACACTTTTTAACTGTGTAACGTTCATTTGGGTGAGTTCTTCAATGGAATAACCGAACAGATCTGCAGCAGCCTTGTTCGCCGAGATATAGTTGCCCATATCATCTGCGACCATAATGGCATTCATACTATTTTCAACAATAGCCCTTAAAAACCCTTCACTTTCCTTTATACTTTTTTGCGTAATCTTCTCTTTGGTCACATCGATCTGTGATCCAAAAATTCTGGTAATATGATCATTTTCAATAATGGCCGTCGCATTGTTGAGAAAACACTTTTCTACGTTATTTTGGTTCTTGCCAAAGCGTTCCACATCTTTTGCCACATAGCCATTATCAAACATGGTTTCAAAAAAAGAAAAAATAGGGCTTCCAGGTTTTACCGATTCTGGGCTAAATGCGTTGGTCATTGGTTTGCCGATGATGTCTTCTGGTTTTTCAAATTCATATAAGGGCACCATGGGCATGCTCAAGTCTTTAATAATGGCTTCTCTAAAGAGAGCCTTAACCTGTTCTTTGATCGGCAGACTGGTGGGTATTGGATTGGTCATTTCCAACCAATACAATGGCATTATGTTTTCCTTAAAAAAACTTTCGTACTGCTTCTCTGCCAGTTTGATCGGCGTTATATCTTGAAAAGTGATAACGGTTCCTGTAAGGGTTTCATTCTTGCCCAATACAGGAGCAGCATTTACCGTCAATGTTGTTTTTTTACCATTGCCATTTAAAACATTCATGACCATATCAGTGACCTTTGTGCCGGTTTTTTTAGCGATGGTCCATGGATATTCATCATTGGTAAAAGCAGTGCCGTTTTCGTGTGCTACCCTAAAATATGAACTGTCCATAGATTTACCTACGAGGTCATTGACTTCATATTTTAAAATAGTGCCGGCCGCTTTATTAGCAGAAATGATGATATCGTCTAAATTTTGAACCATATGGCCCTCATTCAAAATGTCAACTGCCGAAAAATAGTCCTTATCGGTCTGTAGTGATTCAACATCGTCTCTTTTCAATTTAAAAAATTGATGTAGGAAATTAATACGTTGCTGTAATTCAATAGGTAGAAAAGGAGCGCTCAAAATGTCATTGGCC
>JABDND010000162.1 GCA_013001145.1 Croceitalea sp.
ATTTAAAACAGGGTTCCCTAGGCTGGCTTACCTGAACAATGGCCTCGCCGATTTTATAAGTATTTCCTATTTTGAGGTATTCTTCTTCTAGATTTTCAATGGTTAAGTTTTCTCCGAACATGCCCCAGTTCCAAGTCAGATTAGGGTATTTATCTTTCCAAAAAGAATATTCGTTGGCCGAGAAAAGGTAACAGGCTTTATCTTTGCCACCATGTACTTTCAAATCGGAAACAATATCATCTTCAACATAATCGTTATGCAGATAAATGCCTTCGGCTTTAGGATATTTGAATATACCTGTAGTAATGGATTTGCCCTGCCAATTAAGGGTTGTGGCCTTGCCAGTATTGGTGGCTAAAATCTTCATGAGCAAAAGATAAAAAAAAACCACTACATAGTGCAGTGGTTTTCTTCATCAATCAACGCAAACATTATAGGTATTTAACTATAGGTCTTGGGGGAGTCTCTACTTTTAAATTTTTATACTCAATTAAGGTAAATTTCACAGGCGCCTCACCAATATTTTCGAGATCACAAATAATGCGCTCTTGATTTATATTACAATAGGCACTTTCACCTTTTTCATAGCAAGTAAGTTCTATTTTGCCTGTATCAAATCGGGACAATACCATACCACCGGTCAAACAGGTCCAGCTATAGTTGTATTGGTGCAGGCGAAATGGAAGCCTTGCATTGGGCTCTAATGTGATTTCCCACAGGTTCATTTCCTCGTTGCCAAACAATAATTTATCGCTGATGCGTTCAGCAATTTTATTATCCTTTAATTCTCTTATTTTATCACCGTCCCACGGGTCAAAATTGCCAATTTGATTAAGCTCGATACGTTTCATAGCAACAAATTCTTAGCGAAATGAAATCATGAATCAAGGTTCATAATCCTATTTCTAATTAATGGTCAGTTCAAATCTCCTTAAAAAAACGAAGCTATTTAACTTTTATGTAGACCATGGGGTGTTGATTTCCGAGATTAGAACCTTATTGCCAAGAAACCATTCCGAAATCAGGAATCAGGAATCGGATAGTGTTGTTTTTGAGAACTATTTTTAAGCAATGTATTTGGTGGGAGTGGTGCCGGTTTCCTTTTTAAAAGCAGCGTAGAAGGCACTTTTGCTGTGAAAACCAACTTCTGATCCAATGCCTTCAATACTTAGTTTTTGTAGTTTATCATCTATTAAGAGGGCTTGTGCTTTTTTGATTCTATACCAATTTATATAGGTGTTAAAATTTTTTTGGTGGACTGTATTGATTGCGGTGGATATACGTTTGGGATGTACATCAATCTCTTTGGCAAGATCAACGATGGTTAAGTCTGTTTTGGTGTAAATTTCAGAAATGCGCATGTGTTCGTCCAACTCGGCCATGAACACTTGCATAGCTTTCAAATCATTATCTGCCGATATATTCTCTGAATTCATTTGGTTGGTTGCAAAAACCAAATCTTCAGTCTCGGGCACCAACGATTGCACATTTCTTTGTTGAATTCCATAAAAGGAAATCCAATAAATGGCAATAAGGTCAAATATGGAGAATACAATTTTGAAATAATAGTTGTCGGCCGAAATAGCGTACAACAAATGAATAATGAACGAGGTAATTAAGCTGTAAATAAGAAACAAACGGGCCCATTGGAGCTCTTTAGATGCTAGATGGGAGTAAGAATCGGAAATCTTCTTTTTGTGCTGATTGAGAATTTTCAGATTCCAAAGACCAATATTCCACGAATATATTATGCCGGCATAGGTGAAAACAACATCATACCAAGCGCTATTGGCTATGATGATTTTTGCGGATGGTGGCTGTAGAAAAATATAAATCTGAGCTAAAACGGACAGAATGCCTGGTATTAATATCCAGTATTTGGTCTTTTTAACGGCGAGAAAAGAAACCTTTTGAGTGTAAATAAAAAACATGGGAAATAGCAACCACGAAAAATTAAATGGCATCAACAACCATTCTGGCTGTGCGGCTCCTAATCCAATACTTATATTGATATATGAAATAAGCTTGAGCGAGAATAAGAATAGAAACAGTCCAAGAAACAAAGTGGCCCTGTAGGTTTTCTTGTGCAAAACGATGAGTAGAATACCCAAAGTAATTCCTTGAAGGAAACCAATAAAGTCCAACAAGGCCTGCAAATTATAGTTAAGAGCGGCAAAATCGTTCACTTATACAAAATTATCAATTTAACAAATGCCTTGCTGTTTTGAATATAATAATAACAATTAGTTCAAATTAAAATGGGGTTATCCCTTATACTGTTTAGGCCTTAAAAATTTTGAGGGAAGTTTACAATGGTTTTTATACAGAACTAATTTCTGTGAAATAAAATACATTTACTTTTTGAATTCATAAATATAACCAAGATTATTGGCTTTTAAACCAATGTCACAAAAAATACAAGAAATGTGCCGTCAAACGCATAATAGGGCACACGGCTTTTTCATGAATTAAAAGGAAATATAATAATAGGCCCAATAGATGAGACCAAACTGTAAAGGAATACGTAAAATCAAAATCCATTTAGGTATACCGGCCGCGGCCTTTTTACTCGATAGCATGTAAAAATGGACCAACAAAAATACAAGGAGCATAAGAATGATACCGTAAATGGAAATATTCTTGGTGGGCCTAAAGCATAAGCCCAACCCTAAAATAATTTCAACGGCGCCACTCAGCGCC
>JABDND010000171.1 GCA_013001145.1 Croceitalea sp.
GGCCAATAACTAATCTTGACATTTGACCCAAGTTGGGGCATTTCTTTCAAAGAACAATCGCCCTAAAAAGTTTTATATGGACCGTACTAATTATGATTTTTTTAAATGTATAATTCGGTACTTTTGAGATATACTGTAAAAACTGTACATGAATAATTACCGTTTTACCGCGCTTGTACTGATCTTGATGTGCATGCATACCATACATTCACAGCAGATTGCTGTATTAAAATATGGCGGTGGTGGCGATTGGTATTCAAACCCAACTGCCCTGCCCAATCTCATTAAATTTTGCAATGAAAATATTGGCACTAAAATTCAGCCAAAACCCCAAACTGTTGGGGTTGGCGAGGTCAATATTTTTGAATTTCCATTTATTCACATGACCGGCCATGGCAATGTATTCTTTACGGAAGAAGAAGCACAGAACCTGAGAACCTATTTATTAGCAGGCGGTTTTTTGCATATCGATGATAATTATGGCATGGAACCTTATTTAAAAAGGGAGCTTAAAAAGGTGTTCCCCAATAAGGAGTTGGAAGAATTGGGAGCTGACCATCCCATTTTTAATCGCAAATACAAATTTGAAGAAGGGCTGCCCAAAATACATGAACATGATGGTCAACGACCGCAGGCCTTGGGTATTTTTCATGAAGGACGCCTAGTGCTGCTATTCACCTTTGAATCGGATTTGGGCGATGGCTGGGAAGACCCATCAGTGCATAATGATAGTGAAGCCGTACGCCTAAAAGCCTTGCAAATGGGTGCAAATATTGTAGATTACGCCTTCAAATCATAAATCATGGATGCTAAGACCATTGCAAATGGAATTTTACGGGCGGTGTTCATTTTGGTCGCGATCGTCATCGCCGGCTATTTTCTGTTAAAAATACAATCGGTTTTGGCCTATTTGGCCATAGCGGCGGTCATAGCCCTATTGGGAAGGCCTATTGTACTGTTCTTACGCCGCAAATTGAAGTTTCCGAATACAGTGGCCGTTGTGGTCACCATGCTCTTCATGTTGGGTATTTTTATCGGTATTCTGGCACTCTTCATTCCATTGATTTCTGAACAGAGTAAAAACCTATCGCTGCTCAGCATTGACCAGTTAAAACAAAATATCAATACCCTTTACCTGCAAATGGTAGACTATTTTGGAATTACCACCGCCAATGTGAATCAAATGTTGGAAGACTCCAAATTGGAGAAAAGTTTTGTTGAGGGCCTTGATTTGAATTTTATCCCCAACTTTCTGAACTCCTTTTTAAATGTGCTCAGCAATTTTAGCATTGGGTTGTTCTCGGTGCTGTTCATTTCTTTCTTTTTCTTAAAAGACAGTAAGTTGTTCCAAAATGGACTGCTCACTTTTGTGCCCGACAACAAAGAATCGAACATGGTCAAATCTGTTGAAAAAATAAACAATTTATTGTCGCGCTATTTTGGGGGCATACTGCTTCAATTGTTCATTCTTTTTATCATTTACACGGCAACGCTTCTGATCGTTGGGGTTGAAAACGCAATCGTAATTGCCTTTCTTTGTGCGCTGTTTAACATCATCCCTTATGTGGGTCCGATCATTGGCGGCGTGCTGATGATCACCCTGACCATGACCAGCTATTTGGGTGCCGATTTCAGCTCAGTAATTTTGCCCAAAGCCACCTATGTTTTTATCGGATTGTGCATTGGACAATTGATCGATAATTTCTTCTCGCAACCCTTTATTTTTTCCAATTCGGTCAAGTCGCACCCGCTTGAAATATTTTTGGTCATCATCATTGCAGGTCTTCTTTTTGGCGTGGTCGGTATGGTCATTGCCGTACCCGGTTATACGGCCTTAAAGGTCATTTTGAAGGAGTTTTTGGCCGAAAATGATATTGTTAAGAAGCTGACCAAAAACTTATAGTTTTACATTGAATAAATCAATATTAAATACTGGTGTTCAAATATTTATAAAAAATAATTGGAATACTGACATTATGTCGGTTTTACTCAAAAAGCCTCTTTTTAAACAAGTATCCCAAAAAGAGCTTGCCGAACAGTTAGAGGCCAAAAAAAAGTGTAAGGACAAACTGCCCCTTTGGTTCAACACACCAAAAATATATTACCCCAACAAGCTTCATATTGAACAGACCAGTTCTGAAATCACGGCCGACTATAAGGCCAAAATAGTAGGCGGAAAAACTCTGCTTGATCTCACCGGTGGCTTAGGGGTGGACACCTATTTTTTTTCAAAGATAGTGGACCATATTTGGCACTGTGAAATCAACCCAGAACTTTCAAAAATCGCAGCACATAATCTTGCGATTTTGGGTTGTGCCAATATTACATTTGTTCAAAATGATGGTGTCGAATTTATCAAAAGCAATCTTGCCGCATATGATTGGATCTATGTAGATCCATCACGAAGAAGTGATGCCAAGGGCAAGGTTTTTCTTTTGGAAGATTGCCTGCCCAACATGACCAAAAACCTTCAACTACTTTTCCATAGTACGAAAAATGTACTCATTAAAACTTCCCCCCTATTGGATATTTCAAAAGGGATTGATGAACTCGAAGCTGTAAAAGAAATTCATGTGGTTGCCGTAGCCAATGAAGTGAAAGAACTGTTGTGGGTTTTGGAAAAAGGATTTGAGGGCGATATTAAAATTAAGACCTTGAACCTGTTGCCCGGGCAATCACAGGTTTTTGAATTTTGGCGAGACGAAGAAAGCAGCGCCATTTCTGAGTATGGTGTTCCAAACAAATACCTTTACGAACCCAATGCCGCCATTATGAAGTCGGGCGGCTTCAAATCGGTTGGGAACTATTTTGGGGTTGACAAACTGAATGAACACTCCCACTTGTACACCTCAAGCCAATTAACGGCATTTCCTGGTAGGCGCTTTAAAATTGAAGAGATAGTTCCGTATCGCAAGAAAGAACTTCAAAAACTGGGTATATCGAAAGCCAATATCACTACGCGTAACTTTCCACTTACTGTGGCGACCCTACGTAAAAAATTGAAAATAAAAGATGGGGGCGACGATTACCTGTTCTTCACCAAAGGCTTAGACGACCAACTTTTGGTCATCCGTTGCCGCAAAGCTTAATCGCTGCAGGGCCATTTAAAATTGGCCACTTTATCATTGGAGGCCGCCGAAAAATTGTAATGCCACCATTCGGTACGAATGGACCGAAAGCCGTGCCTTCCCATGGTTTCTTTAAGCAGTTTACGATTGTCCAGTATTTGTTGGGGCAAATCAAAATTGTCATGATAGGCCCTTCTTCCGAAAAAATCAAAATCGGTACCCATGTCCAATTCCAATCCCAAGGAATCTACCAAAGTGATATCCACCGCACCGCCTTTGTTATGAATGGAACCCTTTACCGGGTTGGCCACGTATTGCGGGTTGGGGACCAGTTCCCACATCTTGTACTGCACTGCATTGGGCCTGTAACAATCAAAAAACTTTATGCGATGGCCTGTTTTTAAAAAATCGTTATTAGCACGTATCAAGGCCTTCGCCGTCTTTACACGTGTGTAGCATTCGGCGCAATCGTACACTTTGGCCTTTAAAAAATTGTTTTCTGTGGCATACCGAAGGTCGTACTCAAAATCTTCATTAAAATCGGCCAGGCGCACAAAGGTGCTATCTGCCAATTCGTCGAAGGTCTTTAGCGGCGCAACAAGGGGTACATCAGCCACGGTATCTAAAACAATGGCTTCAACTTTTGGGGGAGAAACAGCCGTTTGTTTGGTCTCCTGTTGCTTACACGATCCAAGTATACAAAGTATCAAAACGGCAAGAAATAGTCTCATTGGTGTAGCTTTTGCCTATTTAGCCATTCATATAAAGCCTCTGTGGTGTATGCTTGTATCCATGAATCATGCCCTACCCCATCATAACGGGTGTATTGCACATCATATTCCATTTCTTTGAGTTTGGCGACCATAGTGTCAGATTCCGATACTGGTATCACAGGGTCGTCTGCACCATGAAACACCCAAATGGGCATTTTAGGATCCAACCAATGCGCATAAGGTACGGGGGCCATACCACATACCACCGCCATGGCAGCAAATTTATCGGGATATTGCACGGCCATATTCCAAGCTGCGCTACCGCCCCTACTCAATCCTGTGAGGTAAATTCTGTTTCTGTCTACGCGATTATTGGCAACAATGGTATCAAGAAGTTCATTGACCGCTTCAATGTTCCACCAGCGGCGTTTGTGGGGGTTTTGGGGCGCCAAAATCAAAAAGGGAAACTGTTTGCCCTCAACCAACAATTTGGGTGGGCCATTTTTCTTTATTTCTTCAAGGTCGGCACCAGATTCCCCTCCGCCATGAAGAAAGAGCAACAGTCCAAAATCGGTATCGGTAGCAGCTTCGTATGCTTCAGGATAGTATAAATAATAATGCAGGGTTTCGGTATTATTGGTATTTAACATGCCTTCGACCAACTGATTTTGACCGGCGCAGCCATTGGCCAAAAACAATGTAATCAAAACCCCCAGTAGCTTTATTTTTTGCATCATAATAATTTATTGCCAATATCCAACCAGGTATCTGCCCGCTCTATACCGTTGGTTTTGGTGTTGTGCGGTGAAGTGAACAAAATGGACCTGCCATCAAATTTATTCAAGTTATAACTTCTGTCATCAATCAAGACATCACCCTTTAAAATGGACTTATGGCCACATAAAATACGGTGTTCCCAGGGGATAAAAGAAAAAAAACGGTCCAGCCAATCCGATTTTTCACGCAACGAATTGGGAAACTGCATGGCTGCCGAGGCAATATACACCTCGTATTGGGCACTTAAGGCCTTTAACACCTCTTGACTATGCGGAATTACCTTCAGGTCTTTAAAAAACCCTATTTGACGCGCATGGTTGCGCACACTTTCTTGATGGGCTTGGGGCACACAGTGCCAAAATTCGGCCCCATCGCAATCGGCCT